>DAIPLF010000013.1:0-13545 GCA_036769375.1 Candidatus Aminicenantota bacterium
GCCGAGGCCCAAGCCCGAGGCATCGGCGGAGGGACCGTGGCGGCGGTGTTCCGGAGGGCCGGCTACGAGGCAGCCTGCTGGTCCAAGGTCGATGAGACCGCCCACCAGCCGAACGAGTACTGCCATATCGACAACATGGTGGGGGACGCCAAGGTCTTCGCCCACGTCTTCCTGCAAGGTTAGGACGGCTGACGCCAATGACCGGATTCATGCTGGTGTTGACGACCGTCCCGAAGGCAGAGACCGGGCACGCCATGGGCCGGACACTGGTCGAGGAAAAGCTGGCCGCCTGCGTGACCGTGGCCTCTGCCGGCCGGTCCTTCTACCGCTGGCAAGGTAAGGTCTGCGCCGAAAGAGAGCACATCCTCTTCATCAAGACACGGGCCTCTCTTTTTGAGCGGCTCGAAGCCAGGATAAAGACGCTCCATCCCTACAAGGTCCCCGAGATCATCGCCCTGCCCATCGAGAAGGGTTCAAGAGACTATCTCAGCTGGCTGGGCGAGGAAACGAAAGGCTGAGAATACCTTCGCTGGATCTTCTGCGCCACCCGGATCGTGTTGAGGTGGATGCTGACCGTGTCCTCCATCTCTGAGGCGTAGCCTCCGGCCAAAACGACGGCCACGGGGAGGCGAAGCCGGCGCGCTTCGCCCATGATAATCAAGTCCCTCTGGCGCAGCCCGTCTTTGGTGAGACGAAGGCTGCCCAGCAAGTCTTTTTCATAAGGATCCGCTCCGGCCACGTAGAACACCAGGTCAGGCTTGTATTCCTGGTAAAGGCGGGGGAAGTGTTTGCGGAGGGCTGTGAGGTACTCCGCATCCCCCTCTCCCGACCAGAGACCGACATCCACGGTCGAGGGGGGCTTGCTTGAAGGGTAAAGGTCCATCTGGTGGATGGAGAAAGTGAAGGCGTAATCTTTCCCCGAGAGGATATGGGACGTGCCGTTCCCCTGGTGGAGGTCGCAGTCGACGATCATGATCCTCTGGGCGGCGCCTTCGTTCTTGAGGGCTTCGACGGCGACGGCGACGTCGTTGAGGACGCAGAATCCTTCGCCGTGGTCATGGAAGGCATGGTGGAAGCCGCCCCCTATATGCACGGCCAGCCCGCGCTCCAGGGCCAGCCGGCCCGTAAGGATGGTTCCTCCGGTCATCAGCCAGGCGAAGTGCACGAGGTCCAGGGAAAAAGGGAGCTCGATCATGGCGATCTCGGCGCTCGAAAGCGAGGCCGTCTTGAGTTTCTTGACATAGCGAGGTGAATGGACGAGGAGGACGTCTTTGTCAGAGGCCGGCTCGGGCTTAATGAAGTCCGCCTTTCTGGCCCCGAGAAGGAGGAGTTTCTCATAAAGGGCCCGGTATTTTTTGATGGGGAAGACATGGCGGCCGACATCGAGCATCCAGTAATCGTCGCTGTAGACGAAGGGGATGGGGAACCGCCATCTGTCCAGGAATTTCAGGATGCGCATGATGCGGATGACGGAGTATATATCAGGAAACGGACAAACTCAATTTTCCGGGCTCCCCATTCACCGGATCGAGCTCAGTCCGGGATTGCAGTCTTCACACCCGTGTGATAAAAAAAGAAGAGAGGCTGTCGCAGCCACTGAAAAGTGGAGAGGTGATGTCATGATCAGGATAGATTTGGTCGTCGCGGTGATCTTCGTGCTGGCAGGACTTGCCGTTTCCATCCCGCCGGCCCCGGCGGGCGAAACGAACGTTTTTGACGAGTTCTTTTCCGTTCCCCTAGCTGAGGATGAAGCCGCCTTCATCTATCTGGGCTATTCCGCGGTCCTGGTCAGGACGGCCAAAGGCGCCCTCATCATCGATCCGGCAGATCTCCTGCGCGACGAGGACATGAGCCATTTCCAGGGGAAAAAGGTCGATGCCGTCCTCTACACCCACGGCCACGGAGACCATTTTCAGGCCGCTGTGGCTCGCGGTCTCTTCAAGGCGACGGGAGCCTCCATCTGCGGAGAGGATTCGGTCATCCGGCCGCTCAAGTCGGGGTCCGGAATCCCGGCCGGAAAGATCATCAGTCTGACTCCCGGCCGAAGCCAGGCCATCGGTGAATTCATGATCACGCCGGTGCGGGGAACGCACGTTGGGCCCATCATCCTCTTCCATATCCAGGCCGGCGGCAGCGGAATTTTCCATGGCGGAGATTCCGCCTATGTCCCGCTGAAGAACCTCAAGGCGGGGCTGGCCTTTCTGCCGGCAGGAGACCCTTCTCCCACGGCCTCGCCTGACGACGCGCTGAAGATGGCGCTGGACCTCAGGCCTGCTGTTATCGTGGCCATGCACGGCTCGGATTCTCAGTACCAACAGCTGACAGCGAAAGTGAAAACTGCGCTTCCCGCTGCGTCCGTGCTCATTCCCCAGACCATGAAGGTGAACGTGGTCAAGGTCCGCTGAAAGCAGGAGGGCAAATCGCCCGGATCAATCGGCCTCGGTGCCCTTCTTGCCGATGTTGACCTGGGCCGCGGCCAGCCGGGCGATCGGGATCTGGTAGGCCGAGCAGCTGACATAGTCCAGGCCGATCTTGTGGCAGAAGGTGATCGAACGCGGATCGCCTCCGTGAACCCCGCAGATCCCGATCTTGAGGTTCGGCCGGGTCCTCCTCCCCTTCGCCACGGCCATCTTCATCAACTCGCCGACGCCTTTGGTGTCGATCGTCTCGAAAGGATCATCCTTCCAGATGCCCTTATTCAGATAGAAGTTGAGGAACTTACCGCCGTCGTCGCGCGACACTCCATAGGTCGTCTGGGTGAGGTCGTTCGTGCCGAAGCTGAAAAACTCCGCTTCCCGGGCGACTTCGTCCGCCGTGATGGCCCCGCGCGGGATCTCGATCATGGTGCCGACAAGATAATCCACTTTGACGCCGTGCCGCTTCATCACTTCATCGGCAATGCGGACGATGATCTCTCTCTGGTTGGCCAACTCGGCCACATGCCCGACAAGCGGGACCATGATCTCGGGACGGACCTTCTGCCCTTCCTTGGTCAGCTCGCAGGCCGCCTCAAAAATGGCCCGGGCCTGCATCTCGGTGATCTCGGGGTATGAGATGCCCAGCCGGCACCCACGGTGGCCGAGCATGGGGTTGAATTCGGAGAGCTGGTTGACTCTCGCCAGGAGTGTTTCGAGTTCGATGATCTTAGCCTTATTCTTGCGCGGGTTGACCTTGAGCCCGGCCAGCTCGACCATCAGGTCCTCGCGCCGGGGCAAAAATTCATGGAGGGGCGGGTCGATGGTGCGGATCGTCACGGGGTTTCCGTGCATCTCCTTGAAGAACTCATAGAAGTCCTTCCTTTGGAAAGGCAGGAGCTTGTCCAGGGCTCGGCGCCGGTCGGGCTCGTTGTCCGCCAGGATCATCTCCTTGACGATGGGCAGCCGCTCGGGACCGAAGAACATGTGCTCGGTCCGGGCCAGACCGATCCCCTCGGCACCGAAGGCGAACGCGGTGCGGGCGTCCACCGGAGTGTCGGAGTTGGCGCGGACACCCAGCTTTCTGACCTCATCCGCCCAGCTCAACAGCTTGCTGAAGTACTGGAACAGCGTGGATTCTTCGGGCTTTTTCTCGCCGCGCACGACCTGGAGGATTTCGGACGGACGGGTCGAGATCTCACCGGCCAGGACTTCACCCGTGCCGCCGTCGATCGAAACCCATTCGCCCTCCTTCAAGGTCCGTCCATTGACGGTGAACCTCTTGCGCTCTTCGTCGATCCGCAGTGCCGCGCAGCCGACCACCGCCGGCTTTCCCATTTGACGGCCGACCACAGCGGCGTGAGAGGTCATGCCGCCCGTGGCGGTCAGGATGCCCTGAGAAGCGCTCATCCCGTGAATGTCGTCGGGCGATGTCTCGGCCCTGACGAGGACGACCCTTTTGCCTTCCTTTTTCCAGGTCTCAGCTTCCTCCGCCGTAAAGACAGCCTGGCCGGCGGCCGCGCCGGGGGAAGCAGCCAGTCCTTTCGCCAGGACTTCGTGCTTCTTCTTCTCGTCGGCGTCGAAGACGGGATGGAGGAGCTGGTTCAGGGCTTCCGGCTCAACCTGGAGAAGCGCCCTTTCCTTGCTGGTCAGCCCCTCTTCGACCAGGTCGACGGCAATCTTGACCGCGGCCTGGCCGGTCCGCTTGCCGTTCCGAGTTTGGAGCATGTAGAGCTTGGCATCCTGGATGGTGAACTCGAAATCCTGGACGTCTCCGTAGTGTTTTTCCAGGTTGGTGGTGATATCCTTGAGTTCTCTATACACCTCGGGCATTTCAGATTCGAGTTTATTGATAGGTGAGGGAGTGCGGACGCCGGCCACCACGTCCTCGCCCTGGGCGTTGAGCAGGTACTCGCCGTAGAGAATCTTTTCGCCCGTGGCCGGGTTCCTTGTGAACCCGACGCCGGTACCGGATTTCTCGCCGATGTTGCCGAAGACCATGAGCTGGACGTTGACGGCCGTGCCCAGGTCATCGGGGATATGGTTGAGTCGCCGGTAGGTGATGGCGCGGGGGTTGTTCCAGGACTTGAAGACGGAGTTAACGGCCAGGCGCAGTTGCTCCTGGACATCCTGGGGGAAGTCATTCTTTGTTTCGGCCCGGACGAGTTTGCGATATTCGGCGATGACTTCCTCGAGCATTCTCTCGGTCAGCTCGTTGTCCAGCTTGATGCGCTTCTTTTCCTTAAAGCCGTGGAGGATTTCCTCGAACTTCTTCTTGGGAATATCCAGGACGACGTCGCTGAACATGTGGATAAGGCGGCGGTAGCAATCCAGGGCGAAGCGGCGGCTGCCGCTCCTGCGGGCCAGACCTTCGAGGGTTGTGTCGTTGAGGCCGAGGTTAAGGACCGTATCCATCATCCCCGGCATAGAGAATTTGGCTCCGGAGCGGACGGACACGAGAAGCGGGTCTGCGGGGTCGCCGAATTTCCGGCCGGCCACCTCTTCGAGCCGGCGCAGGCCGGCCTGGATCTCAGCCTCAACCTCAGCCGGCAGATTCCCCCCTGCCTTTGAGAAGAGGTTGCAGGCGTCCGTCGAAACCGTAAACCCCGGAGGAACCGGAAGCCCGATCCCGGCCATTTCGGCCAGGTTGGCGCCCTTGCCGCCGAGGAGGTCTTTCATGTCTCTATTGCCTTCCGTATGAGCAGGGGCAAAAAAGTAAACGTATTTGGGCATCTTGAAGCTCCTCTGAAATAAAAAAGCCAATATACTCTCCGCCCGCCTAAAATTCAACGGGGACTCAACGGGGACGTTCCCCAAAGTACCACCCTGCGCCGCTTGTCGGATCTTGGCAGCCGGGAAATTTGCTGACGGCCGCCGATTTTCCCGGCCGGGAAATAATCACGACGTGTAGGTCAAGTGGAAGACGTCGGCTCCGTAGACGCTGACGACGGCCGTTTCCCCCACCATCGTGCCCATCTTATCGTGGACGTGGCCGTGGTAGACGTACTTGGGCTGCTGGGCATCGATATAGCGTCGGATGGCCTCGCTCCCCTGGTGGGCATAGTCCTCCTTGTCGGTGACCCCGAGGAGCGGGGCGTGGCAGATGAAGATATCGACGTAGGGGAATTTGCCAAGTTTCTCGGCGGCCGACAGGTCATCCCATTCATAGGCGCCTGTACCTTTATAACCGGGAACGCCGCTGAACCCACCGATGAACCAGTTGCGATGCTGAACGTACCGGAGATGGACGTCGGTGACGTAATCGGGAAAGGGCTTGGTCGAGTCATGGTTTCCCTTGACCGCAAAGATGGGTTTCTGGAAACGGAGGTGGATCTCCTCGAGAATGGGAGGGTCGACGTCGCCCAGGGAAAGGACGAAATCGATCTTGGACCTTATGGCTTCCTCGAACCGGGGCTTCGGGTAATCCGCCACGACCAGGACATTGCTCGGATACCCGATCATCCGGGACTACAACCTGAATTTGATACGGTGCCGGGTGCGGGCCATCTCGCCGGACTTGTCGGCTTCGCTGACCCGGAAGAAAGCCATATGGACGACCTTCCCGTCCACGGCGAGCGCCGACCCGACCACCGTCTTGCCCTCATAGCGGAAATCATTCCCGCGGCCGATCGAATCGTATTTCTTTTCTTCGCACTCCGCTGCTTCTTTAAGGAACTCCTCCGCCTGTTTGCGGTCCGGCTTCGCCCCGTCCTTTTTTTCTTCGAGGACGGCCTCCATGGCGTAGCTCCGGATGAGCTTGGGGTAAAGAAGCCCGAAGGCGCTGTCCTTGGATATGAAATCAAACCCCACGGGCTCCCCTCCGATAAAGACGAGGAGGCCTTTCTGTTCGGGGATATGCTGGAAGGCCTTGAGGTATTCGTCGAGCTCAGCCGCCTTCTGGACGAAGGTGTCCTTCATCGCTCCCGTCTGGGAAACGGTGCCTGCCTTGGCGGCCTGCTCGTCGATCTTTTGCCAGACGGTCCCCTGGTCAGAGCGGTATTGACCGGTGCTGCTCAGAGAGGTCGAGACCGTCCGGGCTTTTTCCACCCGCAGCTTGGGAGACATGACGGTGTCCGAATCTTGGAAGGCCTTGGAAGCGTAGGACCATCGTCTCTGCTCGGTGCAACTCACGGGAATGACCGTCTCAGACTTTTCCTTGATCAGGATCGTGGTGTTGAGGACGCGGTTCTGCTTGGCGCCGGCCAGCTCTTCACCATCGAGGAGGAGGACCGAGATCCCCGCCGTGTTCACAACCTTGAGTTCCGGTACCGACCCTCCCGAGCTCACCTCGGTGACGCTGAACAGTGCTTTTTCAAGCGCATCCTTCAGGGTGGTATAGTCGGGTCCCCCGTTGAGCTGAGTCAACAGTGGAAACACAGACATGTTCTTGTGCCGCTGGGGTTCCTCGAGGTCGAGGCCCAAAAGATAATCTCTGATGATCGTGTCCATAGTGTCTCCCTCTGAATTGTCCCCTATTATAACACCATTTGAGATAGGGTTGAAAAGGGGGACATCGGGGAAAAAGAGGCCGGTCTTTATTTCCTCATGACTTGTATCGGACAAGCTCCGCGGCCGGCCGGCGCTTTTTCGGCTTCCACCTATCGGCGGGGTAGCCGAGCGGCGTGAAGGCGATGGGCTCGAACCCGGCAGGCAGGTCCAACACCTCACGCGCCGCTTCCGGGTCGAAGGCGGCAATCCAGCAAGTCCCCAGCCCCTGGTCGCGGGCTGCCAGAATGAGGTGGTCAAAAGCGATGGCGGTGTCCACGTCCGCATAGCACTTCCCATCCCTCCTGACCCAGGATTCCTCCCTGACAGCGCAAGCGCAGACCACCAGCGGGGCTTGGACAAACCAGTCCCGGGCATAGATCCGCTTGAAGAGGGCTTCCCGCCCGGCTGTCTTCAGGATGATCAGCCGAAAGGGCTGCCTGTTGGCCGCCGTCGGAGCGAGGATCGCGGCCTCCAGGATCTTCTGGAGCTTCTCTTCCTCGACCGGCGTCGACTTGTACGCTCTTACGCTGTAGCGCTCCTTTACCAACTCCAAGAATTCCATCGCCTTCTCCTTATTCAGTTCGGCTTTCAGGCAGAGCCGATAAAAAGGCTTCTCAGTTCGATGTAGGCGGAGCAGGCGGGATTGGCCTGGAAATACACATGGTTATCCTTCTCCGAGCGCACGACGATCCCGGAATCTGTGAACCTCTTCAGCTCCCTCTGAACAGACCCTGGGGACAGCTCTGTCAGCCGGATGATCTTCCTGACATAAAAAGCCTCATCGGGCTGGCGGAAGAGAAGCCCCAATACCAACCTTCTGGCTTTCCCGAAAAGTGCCTCGAGAATGTTGCTGCTCATATTTATACCTATTTTGAGTACAATTGTATGCTAAATTAGAACGATATTCAACATCTCAGCTTATTCTATTCCTATAGACTCCTTTTATGTTATCAAAGAAGACCACACCTTCCCCGTCGGCCTCGACGACATAATTAATGAGAAGCCGGTTCGGTCCCCACCCCGTTCTATTCGGGTCGAGCAGGAGTTCGCTATCAACGGGGAACTCCGTCCCTTTCAGTACCCCATTCACATAATACTTGATTCTCAGTTCGTTATCCTTTAGCGTGGGATCCTCTCTCCAGGTCACAATATCCTGCCGGACAGTGTACCAACTGTCGAACTGAGCCTGTCCCAGGCGGAGATAGGCCCCGTTTCCGGCATTGACATTCAGACATTGCGCGAACAGATAGAGCTCACCGCTCGCGAGCTTGTGCAATCCGATATCGGAGACCCAGCTTTTTCCCGGCGGCTGTTCGGGGATGGTGGTATGGTAATCCAGGGCGGCGTAAAAGCTCCGCGCGGTCGATGTCGAAGACACCATGACATCGGCGCCGAAGGTCTTAAAATCGGCGAAAGCGATCTCTCTCGGAGAGGCAAGCAAACACCCCATAAGATGGGTCAGGCTGCTGCTGAGCCTGAGAACCCACCCTCCACCACCGGACGGCATGACCTCGGCGCTCCCATAGACGCCTCCTTTCTTTATGCTCAGAAGGCCGTTTTGGGCATCATGCTGTCCGTTCCGGGCTCCCAGCCAGACCAGTCTCTTGGCGCTCCGATATTCCACCCTCTCCCCTTCCTCATTGACGACAGCCAGAAGTGCCTGCCCGGCAGGGTCTTGGACAACTTCCGCTCCTTGGGAGCCGACCCATAATTGGGAGTTGAGCCGGCCGGCTTCAGCCAGGTTCTGATTGTTATATGTCTGGAGATTGCCGTTCCCGTCAAAATCATCGTAGAGCGTCCGGCCGTCTGTCAGCTCGGTGACCTCGTCACTGTGATAAGGTGGAGCGGGCTGGGATTTTTCCTGGCAACCGCGGTTCAGGCTAGCCAACGCGGCGCCGGAGAGGCCCAGCTTGATGAAATCCCGCCGTTTCAACATTCCTTTTACAGACGAGGCAGGTATCTCTTGGGAAATTTGGCGACAACCGTAAAGTTCGGGTCGACGACATTGGCCACCCGCGCACTGCCCACCTGCGAGAAGAGCTCGAGCGCTTCCCAGCGGTCAAACCCGTATTCCGACTCGAGCCACTTGACCATTTCCACATGGGCGATCCTGAAGGCATCGATGAGCGGCCTGACCGAGCCGGCCACCATGATGGACTCGCTGTCTTCCATTCGCGGCCAAGAGATCTTCTTGCCCTTGAGGAGCCCGATCTCCAGGGTCACGTCGGCGGAAGTCTCGATCCCTGCCCCGATGATCTCCCCGTCCCCTTGGAGGGCGTGGACATCGCCATAATAGAAATACGCTCCCTCGTGGAAGACCGGAAGGTACACGGTCGTCCCCTCGCAGGCATCGGAAGCGTCCATGTTGCCCCCGAAAGTGGACGGCACTCCTCCCGGGATGGCCTGGTCTCCCGGAGGAGCGGTCGCCAACCGTCCCAGCATCGGCTTGAGCTTGACCTCGATTTTCTTCATCCGGCTCCCGGGAAGGTCGAGCGTGGCGGTCATCTTTTTCCCGTCGATCCTCCAGATATAGGTCTTGTCGGGAACCGGCTCATGGAGCATCGGCGTCATGTCGGTAGCGGTCAGCGATCCGTAAGTGGTCGAGGTGCCCGACCGTCCGGTGGCGATATTAGGCCGGATCTTGAGGATCTTGATGACGAGCGTGTCTTCAAGGGTCGCCCCATTGACATATATGGGCCCAACCTCGCCCGGCCAGGGGCCGTCTTTCTCCGTGAAGAAATCTGAGTAAAGCGTGTTCGTCACCAGGGTATCTCCAGGATTGATGCGCAGCACGGGCTCGCGCACGGCATATGTTTGATGGCCCTGTGACGGCTTGAATCGGTGGACTTCTGCGACCGCCGCCACGCTTACCCAGACCCAGAGCAGGATGGATAGCAATATCCGGATGATCATCGCGCCGGCCTCCTTCAAGTCAGATCAGGGGGTGTTTCCGAATTCATCTTGCCCCTCTTCCGTCCGAATAGCAAGAGGGTTATAGGGCGAATCAGAACAATTCGACGCCGGCGAAAACGAGCGGAAAGAAGGCGCCGCCGCCGAAGCTCGTGCCGTAGTCGACCCTGTAGCCAAGGCCGACACCCCCGGTCAGCGAAACCTGCGGCGAGAGTTCGATAACAAACGCCCCCCTGACCGACAAAACATGGCGGTCGGGATTTCCTTCGAGGTGCCGGAACAGAGTGCTGTTGTCAAGATAGAGATAGCCCGCGTCGACGTCGATCCGCTTCCTGGCGCCGCCTCCTCCGGACGCGCGAAGGGGAAAGGCGTAGCCATACTGGAAGCCATAGGCCAGACAATCTTCGACACTCTGAGGAAGGTTGATGGCCCCCGCATACAATATCGAATAAAACCTTTTGGCCCGGATCTTCACTCCCGCATTGAATAAGGAAACGCTCCCTGCCCAGGCGGCCATCTGGATGCGGCGGTCCTCTTTGCGGGTCAAATTGACCAGCCCGATGGGAAGGCCTTCGATCTCATCGACCGCGTTGACCAGCCCGATCTGGACGCCCGTCAGTCTCCCGGCAACATTGAATAACCCGACCTGCAAACCCCGGCAAGTGCCTCCCGTCACATTCATCAGACCGGCGACCTGGAGAGCCCGGCTGTCCTCACCGGCCACGTTGAAGAGCCCGGCCAGCTGGATTCCGTCCAGCCTATCTCCGGCTATGCTGAACAAACCGGAAGCCTGGACTCCCTTAGTGGACTCACCGGCAACACTGAAAAGCCCGGAGAACTGGGCTCCATTCAAGCGCTCACCGGCCACAGCAAAGAGCCCGGCGGCCTGCAAACCGGAGAACTCTTCACCAACGACACTGCCCAGCCCCGCCAGCTGGATGCCTTCGCCTCTGTCTCCCGCGACACAAAGCAACCCGGCCGCCTGGGCGCCTTCCATGGACTCTCCGGCAACGGCGAGCAGTCCGGCCAGTTGAACGCCCTCAAGCGACCTCTCGACCGCCGCGGCTCCAAAGCTAATGTCGAGCCCGCGCACGCTTCCCAGGTGGCCGTAGAGCAGGCTCAGGCTGACATTGGCCGTATCCTGCTTCGACCGGTTCATGCTTGCCGGGTAGAACAAGGAAAGGTTGACGACCCGGTGCCGCGGCGGGAGCTGCTCCTCATTTGCCTCCTGTCCGGCCCGAGCGGATGGATAGAACAGGAGAACCAGTATCAGGACCGCGGTCCATCTTTTTCCCATGATAACCTGCCTCGTACGGATTGCGAGGGACAGAATCCTCATTATGACTTACGAAAAAACCCATCCGAAAGTTCTTCGGAGCATCCTGCCTGCAAGTGCGGCACCCCAGCCTAAATCCGGAGGCCTGGGCTTCAAAGCCTCAGCCGGGCGCTTAAGGTCTCGAGGTACCGGGACCTCATCTGCCGGCTGGCCATCGCCTGCTTCAGGGGCGGGAGGCTAAGGATGACACCCAGGACCGCCGCCATAGCCCGGTGACTGGTCAGCGCATTATTGTCGAAGATGAGGTTTTGGAGCTTGCCCCGCTCAATGGCCATAAGCACGGCCTTGTGGACGGAGTTGAGAGGAGTGATGACCCGCTCGGGCCTGGCTTTCAGGCAGAGGCTCTTGGTCTTGCAGACCCGGACACAGAGGCCGCAGCCCAAGCAGATCTTTTCGTTGACCTTGGCCCTTTTCTTTTTCGGATAGGCGGGATCGTTGGCAGACACCTGGGTCATGGCCTCTACGGGGCATACAGCCAGGCATTCGCCGCACCCCGTGCACTGGACGGGATCGACCTGAGGCAGAAAATTCGTGGTGTGAACCGGATGGAGCATCCCGAACCGGCGGGCGGCGATCATGGCCTCACAGCAGCAGCCGCAACAGTTGCATATGAAGTTGACCTTCCTCCGGATGTTTTCGCCGAACTGAACGAGGTTCCTCTCCTGCGCCTGATCAAGAAGGGCCAGCCCCTCGGAGACATCGACAGCCCGGGCGAACCCGTGCCGCACCAGGGAAGCGGCCGTAGCGTTGAACGTCATGCAGATATCGAGCGGCGCGTCGCAGGCCCGGCCGACGTGCTCCATCTTGTGCCGGCAATAGCAGAGGCCGATGCCCCGGTGGGACGCAGTCTTGATGACCTCGCTCGCCCGCTCATAGTCGAGGACGTGGAGGGCGTTCTCGCTCGACAGGACGGGCTCATGAACGAAGACCCGGCCGAGCTGCGTCTCGCCCCGGGTGAAGAGCGCCTTGATGAAATCCTCCTCCACGGTGATGTACTGATAGTAGAGCTCGGCCAGGACTTTCTGGTCGAGGTCCCCCCGCAGCCTCATCATGGAGAACTCGAAGAATCCGGCCATGGGCGGAGGGAGAACGTAGTATTGCTTTTCCGGGCCCGCCATATCAAGAAGGACGGCGCGGCTGGCCAGCTCGTCCAGGACCTTCTGCGCGTCAGATAAGCTCATCCTCCAGGCGCGGGAGGCTTTCTCGACGGTGAACGGCCTGATGGGGACAAGGGCGATGAGAGACGCTTCCCTTTCGCTGACCAGGAGTTTGAGGATCTCGAACAAGAGCGCGGACGGCGGAGCGCCCTGGGGGGACCTGTTGAGACGTCGGACGAGCCGGTCGTAGCCCGTTTTCGCGGTCCGGTGCGCCATAGCAAACTCGTCTTTCCAGCCCCTATCTATTATCCGATTTTGGGCCGGATGGCAAATTTCAGCAGCCGTCTTTACCTCATCCCCCCTGCTGGGTTAAGCTGAACGCCTTGGGAGGACAGGATGAAAAGCATGAAAGTCGGCTTGATCGGCACTGGCTACATCGGGTTGGTCCATCTGGAAATCCTGCGTCGCCTGGCCGGGATCGAAGTCCTGGCCGTGGCCGACACGAACCGGGAACTGGCGGCAGCAGCGGCGAAAAAGCTCAACATCCCCAAGGTCTACCCGGGAGCTGATGAGCTCATCGCCGACCGGGAGATCGACGTCGTCCACAACTGCGCGCCCAACGTGGTCCACTTTGAGATCAACCGCCGGGCCATCCTCGCGGGCAAGGAAGTTCTCTCGGAAAAGCCTCTATCCCTGAACTCCCAGGAATCGGCCGGGCTTGTCGATCTGGCGAAAAAGCATAACACCCTGACGGCCATCGATTTCTGCTACCGGTACTATCCCGTCGTTCAGGAAGCGGCCGCCCGCGCGCGCCGCGGGGACCTGGGAGAAGTCCGGGCCTTTCTGGGTCATTTTCTCCAGGACTGGCTTTTCTTCGAAACGGATTATTCGTGGCGCCTGGACCCCAAGATCGCGGGGGGCGCCAATGTCATCGCCGACCTCGGCAGCCACTGGTGCGACCTTGTCCAATTCATCACCGGACACAAGATCGCCGAGGTCATGGCCGAGCTCCACACCTGCCTGCCCAAACGCCGCAAGCCGACGACCGGCCCCCTGTCTTTCAGCGCCCAGACGGCGGCCGATTATGAGGATGTCGAAGTGAAGCTCGACGATTATGCGGCCCTCTTCATGCGCCTCGATAACGGGGCCCGGGGGAATTTCACAACCTGCCAGGTGGCCGCCGGCCGCAAAGTCGACATCGAGCTCCAGGTATTCGGGTCGAAGGAATCCTATGCCTGGAGCCACGTCCATCCCAACGCGCTCTGGATCGGCCATCGCGACCGCGGGAACGAGGTCTTCT
>DAIPLF010000274.1:0-3837 GCA_036769375.1 Candidatus Aminicenantota bacterium
GGGGGATAATGAAGATGTCAAGTGCCCACCCTCCCGTGGTTACCACACTAAACGTTATAGAGCCCGCCCGGAGTTGACTAATTCCTATTTATATTATAAGATTAGTAGGATATTTATTGGAAAGGAGCCGGAAGTGAAGCGATACATGGTTCCTCGCGTCAGCCACTGCAAAAGCGGCTGCCCACGCCGATCCTGAGCACGATCTAAAACTGCTCTTGAGGCCTGAAGAGCCCGCCTTTTTTTCCCCTCCGGGGGAAAGAGAGACGGGCTTTTTTATTCAAGGAGGAACGGGCGATCCGGCGGATGATCGACGAGGTGGAGTGTCCCTTGAAGTACGGCACTCGGACGACCCGGCCGCCCGCCGCCTCGACCTCGGCCCGGCCGACGATCTCGAGGGGACCCCAATCGCCACCCTTAACCAGGACGTCGGGCCGGAGAGCAGCGATCGTCTTTTGCGGCGTCGGCTCGGCGAATGAAGTCAGGTAATCGATGTCGGCCACAGCGGCCAGGATCTCGAACCTCTCCCTCAGGGGAAAGACGGGCCGCGTCGGCCCTTTGAGCCGGCGGACCGAGGCATCGCTGTTCAGGGCGACGATGAGCACATGTCCCAACCTCTTGGCCTCGTGGAAAAGCCGGATGTGCCCGGCATGGAGAAGGTCAAAACAACCGTTGGTGAAGACGACCTTCTTGCCCCGGCGTTTGAGCCGCTGGCGGATCGCGACGAGCTTTTCGAGGGAGTAGACCTTCCTTGTTTTTTCTCTCATCGGGCCTATCCCTCAGGCGGCTTGAGGGTGATCCCCGGCGAGAAGCTCCAACCGTGAGTGAGCCTGACGATGCCCACGTCCTTGCGGGTCGACGAGACCAGGAACGAGTAGAGGTTGCGGTGATAGTCGTACGGGTAACCATCCCTCTTGTGGACGGCGACATCCAGATAATAGGTGCCATTGACCAGGCCCAGCTTTTCGATCCGGCAGAGAACCTTCCCCTCTCCCCGGATGGAAAGCGGCTCATAGTCCTCGAGCAGCGTGTTCGTGCCGTAGCAGGAGATGCCCTGGGAGTTGAAGAGGCCGATGCCGAAAGCGAAATCGTCCGCCGGGCTGTGGGCCACGACGTCCATCTCGATGACCAGGCCTTCTTCCGGGGCAAAGACGTGTTTTGCGTCCCCTTGGGCATTTTTCAGGACGACACGGGTGATCTCGATCTCCCGCTTTCCCCAGCGGTCCTCCCGTCTCTCCTCCTGGTCCTGCGGTTGCGCCGCGGGTTCCCTCTGCTGCCGCTCAAAGCTCCGCTCCTGCTTTTCGGCCACATCCTGGAGGTAGGCATCCGCGACCCGCTTGGGCTCGCCGATCATCTGGACACGGCCGTTCTTGAGCCAGGCCACCCGGTCGCAGATCTTCCTCACGGTATTCAGGTCGTGACTGACGAAGAGGATGGTCTTCTGCCTGCGCCGGAAATCGTCGATCCGGTCGAGGCACTTGGGAACGAAGGAGGCGTCGCCGACGGCCAGGATCTCGTCGATGAGCAGGATCTCCGGGTTGACGTTGATGGCGATGGCAAACCCCAGCCTCATGTACATGCCCGAGGAATACGTCTTGACCGGCGCCTCGATGAACTCCTCGAGCTCGGCAAAGGCGACGATCTCGTCGAACTTGGCGCTGATCTCCTTCCTGGAGAGCCCCAGCATGATGCCGTTGATGAAGATGTTTTCCCGGCCCGTTATCTCCGGATGGAAGCCCGCCCCCAGCTCGATCATAGCCGAGATCTTCCCCTGGGTCCGGACTTCCCCATTCGTCGGCTTGGCGATCCCGGCGACGACTTTGAGCAGCGTGCTCTTCCCCGAGCCGTTCTCCCCGATGACGCCGAAGGTCGTGCCCTTCGCGACGGAAAGCGTGATGTCGTCGAGCGCCGTGACCAGCTCGTCCGGCCGGAGCGCCCGAAAGAGGTCACCCTTGACCAGGGCGCTCTTGAACGTCTGAAAGCGGTGCCGGGCGGAGTATTTCTGGTAGATCCGGGAGACGTGGTCGACCTCAATGGCGTACACTTAGACCTCTTCGGCGAAGGAGTCCCGCAGCCGGTCGAAGATCAGATAACCGATGACGAAGAAGGCCAGGGAGACGAGCAGGGTTATCCCGAGGCGTCTCCAGTGGAACAGCTCTCCATAAAACAGGCAATACTGGTACCCTTGGATGATGTGCGTCATAGGATTAAGGTTGAGCATGAGGCGAAGGGGAGGCGAATTCTGGATGGTCCCGAAGGTCATCGGATAGATGATCGGGGTGGCGAAAAACCAGAAGGTCAGCCAATTGGCCAGGATGTCCTTGATGTCCCGGAAGTGAACGGTCAGGGAGGAGATCATCAGGTTGAAGCCAAGGGTGAAGACATACTGGACGAAGATGACGACGGGCAATAAAAGGACGTAAGGCGTCAGCTTCTTCCCCAGGAGCGGGATGAAGACCAGCACGATGGGCAGCCCGAAAAAGAAATGGATCATGTTGCTGGTCACAGTCACCACGGGAAGGACCTCGGCCGGAAAGAGGATCTTCTTAATGAGGTTCCCGTTGATCATCAGGACGTTGGCCGATTCCAGGGTGGATGAGGAGAACCATTGCCACGGCAAGATGCCGCAAAAGAGATAGAGCGCATAGATGAGAGGCCGGGATTCGAAGGCCGGGTCGCGGGGGTTGATGATGAGGCCGAAGACGGCCGTGTAGACGATCATGAGGAGCAAGGGGTTGAAAAAGGACCAGAGGAACCCGAGGACGGTGCCCCGGTAACGCGCCTTGAGCTCCCGCACGACCAGGTTCTGGATCAGAACGCGGCACCTGTAGAGCTCCTTGAGGTTTCTAAAGACGCGGGTCACGGTCTTCTCCAGCGAATATGGACTTCATTTCCGGGGTATAGACTCCCCTCTCCGCGTACACCCGCAGGGGCGGGAGGACATCCAGAGAGGGCGCCTCAAATCGGTTCTCGGACAGGAACCAGCGAGCCGGTTCCCCGCTTCGCGAATGGACGAATCGCAGAGCTCTTGTTTTCAATCCGGCTTCCTCCAACGCCCTGTCAAAATCGCCTCTCCTCTTGACCGGGTAGATAAAACAGGCGCGGCCGTCCTTCTCCAAGACCCTTCCGGCGGCCTGCATTATATCAAAAATATCCCCTTTTATCTCATGCTTGGCGATGGATTTTTCCTCGCAGCCGCTGAGGTGCCCTCCCCTGCCCTTGATATATGGAGGATTGGAAAAGACGATGTCGAACCTCTCCCCTGGCCGAAAATTCCTGAGGTCCTGCTCCAGGATGACGATCCTCTCCTCGAGGTGATTGAGGGCGACATTGCGGCGGGCCAGGTCGGCCAGGCCGGGCTGGACCTCCAGGCAGACGATCCGCCGGAAAGGCTTCGGGCTGAGAAGAAGCGAGACGATGCCGTTGCCGGCGCCCAGCTCGAGCAGCCGGTCCCCCGGCCGCGGACGGATGAAATCGGCCAGGAGCGGGGCGTCGATAGAAAACCTGTATCCACGCTTTTTCTGAAAGAGGAGGACGCGGCCGTGGAAGAACGAATCGAGGGTCTCATCCTCGCCTGGCGAGGGCTCACGCCTCTGCATCTTCGCTCAGCTCGACAAAGACGACCACCAGCTCCGGCCCGACTTCGGCGTATCCGCCGCGAACGGGGAACGATTCCCCTCTGTCTCCCGTTCGATATGACACCAGGCCCGGGCCCAGCGCCGCGAAGAGCGGCCGATGTCCTGGAAGGACTCCCAGGTATCCCTCGAGGCTCGGGATGGTCACTTCATCGACGTCCAGGTCGGCCAGAAGGCTTCGAGGGGTGATGACCCTGAGACGGAG
>DAIPLF010000275.1:0-3834 GCA_036769375.1 Candidatus Aminicenantota bacterium
ATCGCGGTCACGGTCCTCATTTTGTGATCGGCTTCTTCCGGTGAAAGGAATGAATGTCGTCCGGGAAGGCCCCTCTTATGACGTCTTCGGAGTATTTCTTGACCGCCTGGCCGATGACCGACTGGAGGTCGGCATATCTCTTGACGAATTTCGGGATGTACCCCGTCGAGTATCCTACCAGATCATGGAAAACGAGGATCTGGCCGTCACAATGCGGCCCCGCCCCTATGCCGATGGTCGGGACCTTCAGCTTCGCGGTGATCCTCCCGGCCAGGTCCTGAGGGATACACTCCAGGATGACGGCGAAGACCCCCGCCCGCTCCAGGTCCTGAGCCCCGGCGCAAATCTTTCGGGCCTCCTCGGAGTCCTTTCCCCTGACTTTGAATTGGCCCAGGTGATGGATGGACTGGGGCGTCAACCCAACATGTCCCATAACCGGGATCTCGGCTTCGACCATGCCCTCGATGAGCCTCAGCCTCCTCTTGGAGGCGCCCTCGATCTTGACCCCCTTGGCGCCGGCTTCCTTGAGGAATCGGGAGGCGTTGGCGATGGTGAGGTGCTCGGTCTGGTGAAAGGAGAAATAGGGCATATCGCCGATGACCAGGGCCCGCCGCGTCGCCCTGGTGACGGCTTTGGTGTGATGGATCATCTCATCCATCGTCACCGGGATGGTATCTTTGTAGCCGAGCACGACCATGCCCAGGGAATCGCCCACAAGCACAAGGTCAATGCCGGCCTCATCCAAAATCAGTGCGGTGGGGAAATCGTAGGCGGTCAGAGCGACGATCTTTTCCCCTGTCGCCTTTTTCTTGAGGAGCTGCGGAATGGTCACCGCTGCGTCGGCTGTCTCTGGCATCTGCGTTCCTTTCTCCCCATCCCGCCTCAACCGCGGGATTGAGGTAAAGTCATATTCTCACAACTTCTATTATATCGATTTCTTGCGGGAATCCCTATGGGCATAGCTCTCCGGCACGTAGTACAGGTGACCCTTTTTCACCTGGCCGATCTTGGCGATGATGTCGGCGATCTCTTCTTCCCGGGTCAGGTCGAGGTCGTCGGCCTTGACGACCAGCAAGGGCGCCGCCTGGAAGTTGAAGAAAAAATAATCGAACGCCTCTACGAGGTCGCCCAGGTACTTCTCTGAAATGCTCTTCTCCATGGAGTCCCCGTCTTTGGCGATCCGCTTGAGGACGGTGGGGAGGGAGATCTGAAGGTAGACCACCAGGTCGGGCCGGGGAAGCCTCTCCGCAAAGATCCCGAAAATCCGGTCATAGACAATGAGTTCTTCGTCGCTGAGTGTCTGGTAGGCGAAGACCTTGTCCTTCTCGAAGAGATAGTCGCAAATGACCCTCTCCTCGAACAGGTCCCGCTGGGAAAGCCGGAGCTGCTGGTGGTAGCGGTTGACCAGGAAGACAAGCTGAGCGAGGAAAGAGGCCCCTTCCTTTTCATCATAGAAATCCTTTAGGTAAGGGTTATCGGTCCGGTCCAGGACCACCCGGCCGCCGATAAGAGAAGCCAGGACCTGGGCCAGTTTTGTTTTCTGAGATCTTGGCACGCCCTCTATCGCGATGTGCTGGAAGGGTAGGTCGGCCTTGGTCATCATAGGGGGCCGGCATCCAACCGGCGGACTAATTCATACCTGATTGCTCCGGATGAGTCAATCACCCCGGCTTCTTGATTTCCTCAACCGGGATGATGATCCAGGCAATCAAGTAAAAAATGGCCATGGGGACAATCGCCGTGGCGAGCGATATGGCGATAAAGATCAACCGGATAAGGGTAACATCGATATCAAAATAATCCCCCACGCCCGCACAAACACCGCCGAGCATCTTCCGGGCTTGCGAACGATAAAGTCTTTTTTCCATGATCGTCCTCCTCTCTGTTTCTACGCTTTTGCCTGGAAAAGGTTTGGCTCCTCCAAGAGGCTGAGGAGCCTTCTAATTCTTTTTATAGCACACTACCAGAGCACAATTCAAGCGAGGGCTATTCCCTTGACTAAGGAAGCCTGATATGTTATCCGATATAGGCGCTTGGATATTCGAAAAAATCGATAAGGAGAAACCCCGCCCATGAAAGGTTGGACCGGTCATCTGCTGAGAATCAACTTGTCCACGGGATCCGTAAAAAAGGAAACCTTTAGCGAGGAATTTGCCAGGACCTGGATCGGGGGTCGGGGATTCGCCCTGAAGATCCTCTGGGACGAACTCAAACCTGGGATCGACGCCTTGGGTCCAGAGAACAAACTGGTCGTTGCATTGGGGCCGATCGCCGGAATTCCTGCGCCGAATACCGGCAAAACCGTTGTGGCGGCCAAGTCTCCGCTGACCGGAGGTTATGGAGACGGAAACTTGGGGACAAGGGTCACGATTGAACTTCGCAAGGCGGGCTATGACGGCCTGATCATCGAGGGACAGGCCCGCTCACCCGTTTATCTCAATATCGTCGACGATCGCGTGGAAATATTGCCGGCCGACGAGATCTGGGGAAAAGGCACTTATGAGACGAATGATTGGCTTTATAAAAAGTACGGGAAGAGCGTGGGAATCCTGACCATCGGACAGGGCGGTGAGAACAAAGTGCTGTACGCGGTGATCCGGAGCCTGGAAGGCCGGGCTGGAGGCCGTCCTGGGATCGGGGCCGTAATGGGATCAAAGAACCTCAAGGCGATCGTCGTCAAGGGATCGAGCGCAATCCCGATGGCCGACCCTCCGGGAATGAAAAAGCTCGGCGCTGAAGACCTAAGAAAAGTCGGGGAGATAGACAAGAAAACCGGATGGTCACTTCAGGGAACAACTGGAGTGCTTTCCTGGTGCAATGAAGTTGCGGCCTTGCCGGTCAGAAACATGAGGAAGACATCTCACCCGGATGCCTGGAAGATCGACGGTGAACGGCTCAACAACGCCCGCATTGCCACCTATGGTTGCCCGAACTGCACCATGCGCTGCGGCATAGCCATCCATGACCACGAGGGCCGCGAATCCGAGCTGGACTATGAGAACGTCGGCATGCTGGGCAGCAACCTCGAAATCTTCGATCTGCCCCAGGTTGCCTCACTGAACTATCTCTGCGATGAATACGGGTTGGACACGATATCGGCCGGAGCTGTCCTCGGCTTTTATGCCGACGCGATCGACCGCGGTGCTATCGAAGGGGACTTCAAGTTCGGGGACGCGGAACGAGCCAAGGAGCTCTTGAGGATGACGGCCCACCGGGAAGGAGTGGGGAATTTTTTAGCCGAGGGGACAATGAGAATGGCGCAAAAAATCGGCCAGGATTCGATGGACTACGCCATTCAGGTCAAGGGGCTGGAATGCTCGGCCTATAACTGCAAATTCATTCCCGGCATGGCCTTGGCTTTCGCGACCAGCCCGATCGGGGCCCATCATAAAGAATCCTGGGTGATCATGTTCGAGATCACCCAGACCTCGCGGGAATCCTACGGACCCGAGAAGGCCCAAAAGGTCGTCGAACTGCAGAGGATCCGCGGCGGGATCTTCGAATTTATCGTCGCCTGCCGGTTCCCCTGGATCGAGCTGGGTTGGGACCTCCAACACTATGCCGACTACTTCAACAAGATCACAGGCCTGAACTGGACCCTCGATGACCTTTTCAAGGTCGGCGACAGGATCTATGCCCTGATGAAACTCTTCTGGCTCCGGGAATTCCCGGATTGGGACAGGACCAGAGACTATCCTCCAAAAGTCTGGTTCGACCCGAGCAATGCGGACAAAGAAGGCCCGATCGCCGGTCAGATCCTGGAATGGGACAAGTATGAGAAGCTGCTCGATTCTTTCTACGAAATCCGGGGCTGGGACAAGCGCGGGATCCCCA
>DAIPLF010000276.1:0-3827 GCA_036769375.1 Candidatus Aminicenantota bacterium
TCGAAGGAGTATTTCTCCTGGAGGTTCCGTTTGAGGAGGATGTTCTCCTCCTTGAGCTGCCTCTTCTCAAGCTCCTGGGCGATGATGATCTTGAGTTCCTCGACATCGAACGGCTTGAGGATGTAATCGATGGCCCCGGCCTTAAGGGCTTCGACCGCCTGTTTAAGGCTCCCGTAAGCCGTGATCATGATCACCGGGACCTCAGGCCTGTTCTCCCGGACGTACTTAAGGATCTCCATCCCGCTGATCTGGGGCAGCTTGATGTCGCAGATGAGAAGGTCCAGCTCCTCGTTCTGCAGGATATCGAAGACCTTGGCCGGCGCCAGACAGGTCTTGACCCGGTAGCCCTCTTTTTTCAGGACAACGCTGAGCAGGTCAAGAAGGCTTTTCTCGTCATCGACAATCAGAATGTTTTCCATCGTTCGGACTCATCCTCTCAGCGCTCTTGTTTTCTCCTTCATTGCGGCGCCATCTCCAAGGCGGCGGCTTTTGGCCGCGCCTCTTTCAGCGGAAAGACCAAATTGATCTCGGTCCCCTTCAGGGGTTCTGAGCGCACTTCGATCCGGCCGTCATAATCGCTGACGATACTCCGGACGACGACCAGGCCCAGCCCATGGCCGTTCTCGAAACGGGAGAAGAAGGGCTCGAATAAGCGCTGCTTCTCCTCTTCTGTCAGGCCCCGGCCCGTATCTGCGAACCTGACCCGGACCCCCTTTTTCTTATCCTGCAAGAAATCCACAGTCAGAGTCCCGCCGTCGGGCATGGCTCTGGCCGCATTCTTGGCCAGGTTCCAAAAGACCTGTTTGAACTGGTTCGCGCTGCCGTAGTAGTCCACTTTGGCCGAGGAATAGTTGCCGGCCAATGTATGCCGGCCGTCGAGCTGTCCGCTGGCCCGAAGAAGCGCCAGCGTTTCTTCCAGGATTTCAGGCAGGTTGATCCAGGAAAAAACCTGCCGGCCCGGCGAGGCCAAGTCCAAAAACTGCTCGATGGACTGGGAGACGCGCTCCGATTCCTTGACGACGATATCCATCAGCTCCCGCTGCTCCGCCTCCAAGCTGAGCTCCCCCCGGAGCACCTGAACGGCGCCGGAGATGGCGGCCAGGGGATTTCGAACCTCGTGGGCGAGCTGGGCGGAAAAACGGCCGGCCGTGGCCAGCCGCTCCTTGATCTCCAGTTCCTTTTGGGCCAGGAGGAGCTCCTCCCGCGCCCGGCGCAGGCCGCTGGCCAGATAGTTGGCCAGGAAGGCGATCAGGAAGATCACGCTCCAGGCCAGGAATATCGTAAAGAGGACCAGGCCCAACGAACGCTCCCTGTATTGATCGGGACTGAAATAGGGAATGATCCCAAAATACAACCCGTCGACGAGCAAGCCGAAAAGGATGGCCGAGAGTCCGGCCGTTAGGTAAGCCGCGCGGTTACCGAGAACGATGCTGGCCCCTATAACGGAGAAGACGTAGAGCACGTACAGGGAACCCGAGAGCCCGCCCGAGATGTAGACGAGTCCGGTGATGAGCAGGAGGTCGACGATGGTCTGAACATAGGCTTGGGCCGAATACTGCTTGGACCACAGATAGAAGCCGAGGTAAATGAGGGAGAGGAGGTACGCCAGGAGGACGATATAGTAGAAAGGGACAACCGGAAGGAAATCGCTCGTCGAGGACTGGATGATCACAACCGCAACCAGGATGGAAGTAACGGCAATCGTCCGGATGAGGATAAACCAGAAGATATGCCGTTTTTGAGTTTTCATCCCGGCTTAGAACTGCTGCATCAGGCTGAAAATCGGGAGGTACATGGATATGACCAGCGCCCCGACCATACCGCCGACAAAGATCATGAGCACCGGCTCCATGATGGAGAGGAGCGCGCCCACCGAGGCATCGACCTCATCATCATAGAAGTCGGCCAGCTTGGTCAGCATCTCGTCCAGGGTCCCCGTCGCCTCGCCGACACTGACCATCTGGGTCAGCATGAAGGGGAAATGACCCGTGTCTTTCAGGGCATCGGTCAGGCTCCTCCCCTCGGACACGGCCTGCCTCGCGTTCATGACGGCCGTTTCGAGAAGCACGTTGTTCGCCGTGGACGAGGTGATCTTCAGGGCCTCCAGCATGGGAACGCCGCCGGAAACGAGGGTGCTCAGGGTCCGGGTGATCCGGGAGATGGCGACCTTGCGGAGGAGTTCTCCGAACAGCGGGATCTTCAGGATCCAGCGGTCGGTCATCCACCGCCCCTGCCTGGTCCTGCGGAAATAACGGAACCCGAGGATGAGGCCGATGATCCCGAGGAATATGAAGAGAATGTAGTTTTGGACAAAGCGGCTGAGGGCGATGATGAACGCCGTCAGGCCGGGCAGCTGCGCCCCCAAATCCGTGAAGATGGAGGCGAACACGGGGATGACCTTCCAGAGCAGGAAGATGGCCACGACAACCGCGAAGATGACGATGGCCACGGGGTAGATCATCGCCTGTTTGACCTTGGAGCGCAGCTTGACGGTCTTCTCGATGTATTCGGCCAGCCGGCGCAGCATGATGTCGAGCGAACCGCTCTGCTCGCCCGAAGCGATCAAGTTGCAGTAGAGGTCGTCGAAGGCCTTGGGGAATTTCCGCTTCGCCTGGTTGAGCGTCGAACCCGCCTCGACGTCCTCGCGGACGGTGTTGATGACCCGCTTGAAATACTTGTTCTTAGTCTGCTCGGAGAGGATGTTGAGGCTTTGGATGAGGGGCAGCTCGGCATCAATAAGGACCGAAAGCTGCCGGCTGTAGACGGCCAATTCCTTGAGCTTGACTTTCTCCCGCTTAAGGAACGGGATGGTGAGTCCCACCCTCTTCGGTGCGACGTTGATGACCTGGATCTGCTCTCTCTGCAGGATCCGGGACACCTCCTCGACGGAGGTCGCCACGCGCTCCCCTCCGACCTCGTCTCCGTAACGATTCTTGCCTTTCCAAACATAGACTGCCATGTGCCACCCCTTATCTTCGGTGATTATTGGCCTGGGAGGCGCTAGCGGATGCCGTCTTGAGGCCTTCTTTTCTCTGGATGATATCCGTTAGCTCCTCAGGAAAAGAGGTTACGCTCATCGCCGTATCCAGTGTGATCATTCTCTTGAAATACAGGCTGGCCAGGGACTGGTTGAAGGTCTGCATCCCGAATTTTTCCTGGCCCATCTGCATGGATGAATAGATCTGATGGATCTTGTTCTCGCGGATCAGGTTACGGATGGCCGGGTTGGGGATGAGGATCTCCATGGCCAGCACCCGGCCCTTTCCGTCGGACCGCGGCAGGAGGCACTGTGTCAGCACCGCCTCAAGCGACATGGAGAGCATGATCCTCACCTGGGACTGGTACTGGGACGGGAAGATGTCGATGATCCGGGAGATGGACTCGGCCGCCGAGTTGGTATGGAGCGTCGAAAAGGTGAGATGGCCCGTTTCGGCCACACGCAGGCAGGCCTCCACCGTCTCGTAGTCGCGCATCTCGCCGACGAAGACGACGTCCGGGTCCTCCCTCAGGACCGACCTCAGCGCGTTGGCGTAGGACAGCGTGTCGACGAACAGCTCCCGCTGGTTGATGATCGACTTCCTGGGCACAAAGTAGTACTCGATGGGGTCCTCGATGGTGACGATGTGCACTCCCCGCTCGACGTTGATGTGGTCGAGCATGCAGGCGATGGACGTCGACTTGCCGCAGCCGGTCGGCCCGGTCACAAGGACCAGTCCGCGGGGCAGGTAGCAGAGCTGGGCGATGCGTTGGGGGATGCCGAGCTGGGCGAAGGTCCACATATTCGGCAGGAACCGCCGGAAGGCCCCGGCCACAGCGCCCTTCTGCAT
>DAIPLF010000277.1:0-1689 GCA_036769375.1 Candidatus Aminicenantota bacterium
GGGGAAAGAAAGAAACCTGCCCCGCAATTTCGAAGGCTGGCTCAAGAAAGAGGGCCCTCTTTTCAGCTATGTGCACTTCATGGAGCCGCACCTTCCCATCGTCCCCCCTCCTCCCTTCCTGGACATATTCTCCGCTCCGAAGGACCGGACCTTCGTCCATAGCGTCCTCGCGGAGTTCCAGAAGAAAATCAACGCCGACCTCGCCTTCAGTCCCGACGAGGTCCGGGCTGTGGTCGACAACTACGATGCGGCGGTCGCCTATATCGACGGAGAGCTCGGGAAACTCTTAAAGAGCCTGAAGGACCGGGGGATTTACGACGAGAGCCTGGTCATCATCCTGTCCGACCATGGCGAATCCCTATACGAGAGGCAATACTGGGGACACGGGGCCAAGGTCTACGAGGAGACCGCCCGCGTGCCTCTCCTTGTCAAGTTCCCTGCATCGATCAGCCTTAAGGGAAGGGTCGAAGCCGTTGTCGAGCTGGCCGGTGCGTTCCCCACCCTGCTGGACCTCTTCGGCCAGGAACTGGAGCTGGATGGAAAGAGCTGGCTTCCGGCGATCTCCGCCGCCGGTCCGGACGATGGCCTGGCCGTGGCCCGCTCGTTCTCCAATGTCGGCGACTTCGGGATCCGCTGGCGCGACCGTTACGCCATCCTGAACCCGGCATCAGGCACGGAGACGCTCTACGGACGTGCCAGACCCGTCTTCGCGGAGATCGGGCTCGAGGCCGAGAACGACGTCCGGCTTCTGTTCAAGGTCAGGTTTCTCGAGTGGCTCAGTCGATTTGCCGAAGCCGATGACCGTTCGCTCCAGATCGACCTCCGTTCCCTCCCCAAGAATGAGCTGGAGAACCTCCGGTCCCTGGGGTATATCAGATGATCAGTGCGGAGGTCGACGGTCAGCCGGGGGACGGCCGACCTGGTGCGGGGCTCCGGGGCTCGCGGCTGTCGTGAAGATGCGGGTGAAAACGCCTTGTTTTCCTCCTGAATCAACGGCCTGCACCCGGAAATAAACATCCTCAGAAGAATACCCCCGAAAGTCAACCAGAGGCACGCTGGTGACAGCCACTTGCTCCAGGGCCCTCGGGGAGGTCCCGAATTCCACCCGATAGTACGAAAGGTCGGATTCGCAGCCTGGGTCCCAGCGGAACCTCCAGGAACTGGAAACAGGCGTCGAGATATTCTCGACGCCGGCCGGGCGGAGGGGCGGATAGGCGGCCAGAACGCCCGCAAACAGGCCGGCGATGACGATGTGACCGGCCGGACTCGGATGATTGCCTCCGATGTCCTCGAGGAGAGCCTTCCATCCATCGGGGGGGTCCGACGCCATAAAAGCCCCGTGGGTGTCGACGAACCCGATCCCCTTCTCGACCGCGAGCGCGGCGGTCGCCAAGTTAAAAGCGGCGATGTTGCTCTGGACGAAAGGACGCTCTCCGATGCTGTCCTTGCGCGGCGGGATTGTCGAGACGATAACCCTCATATTCCGCGTCGCGGCCGAGTCTATGATGAAGGCGAGGTTCTCTATGCTGGAATCCACGGAGAACTGGTTGCTGGCGCAGTCGTTCGTACCCAGCATCAGGATAAAGTATAGGGCGCTCAGCCCGGCGAGGTCCTGATCGACCCTCAGGGCTCCATCATATGTTGAATCCCCAAGGACGCCCAGGTTGATGGGATAGGCCGGACCGTAGA
>DAIPLF010000277.1:1789-3818 GCA_036769375.1 Candidatus Aminicenantota bacterium
CCCGAGACCCGTAAACCCGTCCCGGTAATGGACCCAGAGGACATGAAAGCGCTCTCCGGAGACTTGGGCGACCGGGAAAAGACTCTCGCCTCCCGCGTCACCCAGGACTGTTTCCTTCTTCCCGTCAGAAAGGACGATAAAGCTCTCCCCGGACGGCAGGCAGCGGACGATTAGCTGGTACGCTTGTTCGCCGCAGGTGAACGCCACGGGTTCCCATGGCTCGGCCTGCGGATAGACGACGGACGTTAGGACGAGCAGAAGGAGGACGCTCCATCCCCATCTCAGGGAGCTCATGGGACCATTATACTGAAACGCCGGCCCCAACTCCAAAAACTTACGTCCGGCTCAGGTTGACTTCCATGCAGACCGCCTTCTATAATCCTTGAAGTCCCCATGAGGAAAGAAGGCGAAGGACCTCATTCGGCAGCGGCCCGGCCGGATGATAATGAATATTCGTCCAAACGCGAAGCAAAAAAAGCCAAAGGCGGCTTTCCGCGCGGGATGGTCAGCGAGAGCTTCCTGCGGCTTCGTGCCTGGCTGACCGGGAACCGTCCATTTTGGGTCGGCGCCGCGATCTTCCTGTTCATTTTCCTGATCACACGCCTCCCTTATTTCCTCTACTACGCGGGCACGGTCGTGAACCGCGACAGCTCGGGGTATTTCATGATCGTGGACCAGATGAACAAGGGGTTCTGGCCGAACCTCGCGAT
Organism: Candidatus Aminicenantota bacterium; assembly: GCA_036769375.1. Taxonomy (GTDB): domain Bacteria; phylum Acidobacteriota; class Aminicenantia; order Aminicenantales; family UBA8522; genus UBA8522. The sequence continues at coordinate 2,500 of DAIPLF010000277.1, forward strand.
CCGGACGATCGGCTATCCCCTCTTTCTCAAGATCGTCTACCTGCTCTTTTCCAACAGCTTCGCCGTGGCCCTAGCCCAGCACGCGATCACCCTCGTTTCGCGCCTCTTCTTCATCCGGGCGATGGCCAGGGCCTTCCCACGGCATCCCTTCCTGCCCATCGCCGTTTCGTTTGGCCTCGCGGGCCACGCCGCGATGTCATGGCAGGTGCTCTCTGATTCCTCTTACATGACCGACAGCCTGTTCATCAGCGCGACCGTCGTGACCCTGGGGCTGCTGGCTCTGGGCCTTTCGGGGCGGAAAAAATCGCCGTTCTTCTGGGCCTCCCTGTCCGCGGCCTTTGCGGTCCTTGTCCGGCCGGCCGGTCTCTTCCTGGTCCCTATCCTTGGCCTTGCGGTTGTCTTCATGATCCGGAACAAGTTCGGCCGGGGCCCCTTGATCGCAGTCGTCCTTCCCTGCACGGCCGTCCTCCTTTCCCAGATGGCTTACAACGCCCTGGTCATCAGGTCTTTCGCGCTTTCGGGCTTTACGGAGCACGCCTTGATCTCCATGACTTCCACCTTTCTCGAGCCGGACCCTTCCTACGGCCCAACGGCCAACCTGGCCATCGAACGTTGCCAGGCCAAATTCACGGACAGAGATCGCCGCGTCCTCGAGACCTCCTGGAAGCCCCGGGCGATCAACCGTGTCTTCAGTCGATACTTCGACTCCAACCGTTACCAAATCTCCGCGACGTTCCTGGAGGCGGAACCTCGTGACAGTTACAATCTCTATGTCGAATGGCGGCCGCTGTGGCACCGCATGTCAAGGGACGCCCTTCGCAAACACCCTGGCACGGCCCTAAAATACATTTATTCCAACCTGTATAGGCTTTTCGTGTCGAATATCGGGAGAGATGTCAACCTTTACCGGGTCCTGCATCATTCACGCCTGGACGACATCTCCAAGATCAAGCTCGTCCGTCAATTCGGCAAGCCCCACTCGAGCTTCAGCCGGCGTTTCAATACTCGGGCCTACGCCTCGACCCTGACACCTGACGGGTTCGCCAGGGCCATGCTCCCGGAGCTCTATGGTCCGGACAGGCGTCCCCGCGTTCTGGCGCCGGCGCGGTCCAAGCGCGGGGAGGGTCACGCCGCCTCTTTCCCTGAACGCCTGCACCAGCGCCTGATCTCCATCCATGGTGCGCTCTTGCGCAACCCGGGCTGGACATTCGCGCTTCTCGCTGCCTGGCTTTTTTCGTTCGTGCGCGTCGTCCGAACGGGGTTTCGCCACCGCGGGGCGTTTACGGTTTTCACCCTGACATCGGCGCCGCTTCTCTACG
>DAIPLF010000278.1:0-3785 GCA_036769375.1 Candidatus Aminicenantota bacterium
TATAACTGGAACGAAAAGGAGGGCCGCCACCACGGGTTCGGCGCGCGGGCCAATTACCCCAATGACCTATGGACCGTCGAGAGTACCTATGCCTACTATGGGGAAGCCTTGGACCCGGGACTCGGCTACATGATGCGGCAGAGTTTCCAGACCTTCTTCATCCGGCTGGCCTACCAACCGCGTCCGGAGAGGGGATTTCTGGACGAACTCGTCCGGCAGTTCTTTTTCCAGACGAGCTTCGATTATTACTGGGACCTGGCCGGGAGGCTCGAGACGAGGCGGGTCCAATTTACGCCTTTAAACTTCCAGACCGAGAGCGGAGAACAGTTCGGGTTCGAAGTCAGCCCCATCCGAGATATCCTGCCTTATGACTTCGAGGTGGCCGACGATGTGATCTTGCCTGCCGGCCCGTATGATTTCACAAATTACCAGTTCTCGTTCAACACGGCCAACCATCGTTTCGCCGTCCTTGACGCCGGTTACACCTTCGGCGGGTTCTATTCGGGCAGCCTGGACCAATGGGACTTCGGCCTGACTCTCAAGGTCGGCGGGTACGCCAACCTATCCGCCCGGGTTGACCTGGTCCGGGGTCGGCTGCCTGAGGGGGATTTCAACGAGAACGTCTATGAGCTCAAAGCCGATTTCTTCCTTTCCCCGGACCTGGGTTTCATGAACTATATCCAGTATGATGACATCTCCCGGCAGCTGGGCTGGAACGCCCGCCTGCGCTGGCGGATAACGCCCGGCAACGAAGTCTACCTTGTCTACAACAAGAATTGGGAGAGGAGATACGATCCCGCCGCCCGGTTCTTTCCCCTCCAGGACCGCGGCGTCCTGAAGATCACCCTCTCGATCAGGCCATAAAAACCCGGTTGCGCCTACCCGTATTTCCAGTTAGGATGGATTAAGGGAAACCCCGAGGAGGCCCGATGATCGAGATCGACCACGTCTCAAAAAGCTACAACAAAGGCACCGTGCGGGCGGTCGATGACCTGACCCTGACCGTTCATCCCGGCGAGATTTTCGGCTTCTTGGGCCCGAACGGAGCCGGCAAGACGACGACAATCAAGCTGATCGTCGGCATCCTCAAGGCCGACGGGGGGACGATCCGGATCTCCGGCCTGGATATCCGGACCGCTGCCCTCCGCTGCAAGGCCATGACCGCTTACGTTCCCGACGAGCCGGAAATCTACGAGCGCCTCAAGGGGATCGAGTACCTCAATTTCATAGGCGATGTCTACGGTGTTTCCGGCGTCGACCGGCGCGAACGCATCGGGCACTGGCTTGAGGCCTTTGAGCTTTCCCGGGCCGTCGCCGACCCCATCCAAACCTACTCCCACGGCATGCGGCAGAAGATCATCCTGACCGCCGCCCTTATGATCAATCCCAGGGTCCTCGTCCTCGACGAGCCGATGGTCGGCCTCGACCCGCGTTCCTCCCATTTCCTCAAGGAAGCCATGCGGCAGCACTGCGACGGCGGAGGGACCCTGTTCTTCTCCACTCACATCATGGAGGTCGCCGAGCGGCTCTGCGACCGGATCGGCATTATCCGCAAGGGACGGCTGGCCGCTTGCGGCACGCTGGCTGAGCTCCGCGACCAGGCCAAAGACAAGGCCTCATTGGAGAACATCTTCCTGGAGCTGACCGGATCATGAGCCCGACCGCCGCCCTGGTCAAAGCCGCCCTGAATTCGAATTTCGGCTGGTCGGTCGTGCGCCACCGCTTGTTCGTTCAGAAGCGCGACCGTTGGATGGTGCCGATCATCGCCCTGGCCGTGATCGGCGCGGTGCCGACGCTGGTCCTCTATGTCCGTCTCCTCAGCGCCGCCTTCGACACGATGCAATCCCTTGGCCAAGAGAAGGCGCTGCTGACGCTGGCCGTTCTGGCCGGACAGCTCATCATCCTGGTGTTCGGCCTTTTCTACCTCATCGCGACTTTCTATTTCTCCACGGACTTGGAGTACCTCCTCTCCCTCCCTCTGAAGCCGTCACAGATCATGCTGTCCAAGTTCGCCGTCGTCCTGATCAATGAATACCTGACCATGGCTCCATTCATCCTGCCTATCCTGATCGTCTACGGCATAAAAAAGCATAAAGCACCTGGATACTGGCTCCTCATGCCCCTCACCTATCTTCTGCTCCCGGTCATTCCCCTCGCCGCCGCGGGATTGGCGGTCGTCGGGATGATGCGTCTGGTCAATATCGGCCGCAAGAAAGACCTCCTGATCGTGCTCGGATCCCTCGTCCTCCTCGCCGCCGCGTTCTTCCTTCAGTTCGGGCTCAGCCGGGCATCCGGGACCTCGGGCCCGGATGCTCAAAAGATCATCGCTCTGATCTCCTCCCCGGACGGACTGGTCCAATCGGTCGGCCGCCGCTTCCCTCCCGCCATATGGGCAACGCGCCTCCTTGACTACGGCCTGTTTACGGGGACGGGGATCGCCGGTTTTGGCCTCTTCGCGGGCCTCTCCGTCCTGCTTTTCGGCGGTCTCATGGTCGGGGCCCAACGCCTGTTCTTCGGGGGTCTGGTGGGGCTGAGCGAACGGAGCGGCGGTTCCGGCCGCCGGGCGAAAGCGGGAGCCAAGATCCGAGTGTCTTCCGGCCACCACCCGGTAAGGGCCATATTCCTGCGCGAAGTCCGGCTGATGAACCGGACGCCCATCTTCCTCCTCAACGGCGTCCTCGGAGCGATCATGGTGCCCGTCTTTTTTGCCCTGATGCCGATGTCAGCCAAGCCTGGAGACGATGCCTCCGACATCATGCGCCTGATCACTTCGGTGAAGCCGCTCACGGCAATCCTGGCCATGACATTATTCATGGTCATCTGTGCCACCCTCAGCGGCGTCGCCTCGTCCTCATTCTCCAGGGAGGGACGCAAATTCTGGGTCTCTAAGGTCATCCCCGTGGACTACCGGCAGCAAGTCTTGGCCAAGCTCCTCCACTCCATGGGAATCGCCCTGCTGGGAATCGGCAGCGCGAGCGCCGCGCTCATGATCCGTTTTCATCTGGACGCCGGCAAATGGCTGCCCTGCCTCGCCCTGGCCCTCCCCCTGTGCGCCTTTGTGACATCCTTGAACTTGGCGGTCGACCTGGCCCGGCCGCTTCTGGATTGGATCAGCCCCCAGAAGGCGATGAAGCAGAACCTCAACGTCCTCATCGCCATGCTCCTCGACCTGGGGTTTCTCTTCCTTTATGGGTTGGCGTTCGTCACCTTGGGCAAGTCCGGCCTCAGCGTTGCGGCCGTCATCGGGATTTTTTTCGCGCTCAGCCTGGGGCTGGCCAGCCTGGCCTACTCTTTGCTCTTGCAGTTCGCCCTGAGGCGCTATCCATCCATCGAAGGATGAAACCCGCTTTGACCCCTTTGGCCTTTTCTTAACCTGTATTTTGCGGTAAAATACAAAAAAATGAAACGGAGGTAGTCTCTATGAAAAGAAACAAGCCTGTATTAGGATCCATCCAGATCATCATTCTCCTCCTTCTTGTCTCGATTTCCCTTTCTGCTGAAAATATCGTCCAGAGCACATGGCCCAAGTCCCCGGTCCTGATCGACGGCCAGATTGGAGATTGGTCTGGGGATGCTGTGAGCTCCGAAAAGAGCGCGGGTGTGGATTACGCCTTCCGGAATGATGGCCGTGACCTCTATGTCCTGCTCATCTTTAAGGACCCCAAGTTTCTCAGCTCCATCGATATGACGGGAATCACCCTGTATGCGAGCACTGCGGGCAAAAAAGACAAGGACTGGGGCGTCAAGTTCATCAGGAAGACGGTCACCGGACAGCAGCTCATCGA
>DAIPLF010000014.1:0-11707 GCA_036769375.1 Candidatus Aminicenantota bacterium
TGGCGGTTGTCGTCCGCATCAACGATCGCGGGCCATTCGTCAAGAACCGGGTGATCGACCTCTCTTACGCGGCCGCCCGGGCGATTGACATGATCGCAGCGGGGACGGCCCCTGTGCGGATCGAGGTGCTTCCCGGCCTCTCTCCACCGCTCGCGGCGCCCCGCTTCTGCGTCCAGACCGGGTCTTTTGTCCAGCGGGAGAATGCGGAGACGATGCGCCGGGAACTGGCCCGGCAGTTCGCCGATGTCTATCTCTCGACCTTCGAGACGGCCGCGCAGGTCTACCACCGGGTCCGCGTCCGGGCGAAGGACAGAGAAACGGCCGAGGTCCTTGCCCGCGAGCTCGGGGAGAAAGGCTACACGGCCATCATCTTCGAGGAGCAGTAGAGCCTTATTTCTTTCTCTTGTAGAGATAGGCTTCTTCCCTGAGCCTGTTCTCCGTTCCGTCATGAACGGCATACTTGTGTCCGCTCCACATGCCGGCGGCCCCGTATTCCCCTTTCTTGTTCAACGCATAGAAGCTGTGTCCGAAGTTCGGCAGCCCTTCTTCATCGAGGAGGCGGGGCTGAAGCTTGGCGTTGTCGGCTATGACCTGCATGGCTTTCAGGCAGGCCTCTTCGGGCGGAAGGCCCTGCCCCATGAACTGGACCACCTGGAAGCTGCCACACGTGCGGAGATTGGCTTCCCCGAAGCCGGTGGAGCCGGCCGCCCCGATGGAGTTGTCGACATAGAGCCCGGCCCCGATGATCGGCGAGTCCCCTACTCGGCCGGAAATCTTGAAGGCGTAACCGCTGGTCGTGGTGACGCCGGCCAGGATACCGGCGCTATTCTTGGCCAGGCAGTTGATCGTACCATAGTGTTCGATGTAGGGCTTGAGCTCAGCCATGATCTTTTTTTCGTCGGGAGAGAGCCAATAGTCCTTATCCGACATGGACTCCTTCCACTTGAGCCAGATTCCCCGGGCCCTCTCCGTGAGCAGGTCCTCTTCTTTGAAGCCGTGGGCGCGGGCGAATTTCAGGGCTCCTTCAGCGACCAGAAGGACGTGCCCGGACCTCTCCATGACGAGCTTCGCGACCTTGGACGGTGTCTTGATATTGCGCAGAGCGGCGACAGCGCCTGCTTTATGGGTCGGCCCGTGCATCACCGAAGCGTCGAGCTCGATGACCCCATCCTCGTTGGGAATGCCTCCGTATCCGACCGACGTGTCGTTCGGGTCCTCTTCGATGATGTTGACTCCGGCGATCACGGCATCCAACGGATCGCTCCCCTGGCGGATGAGCTCCATCGCCTTTTCCGTCGAACGGATCCCGTTGCCGCTGGCGATCACGCAGAGTTCGTTCCCGGCGGTTTCCCGGCCCCCGCCGAAGAGGGCTTTCTCTTTGGAAAGGGCCGCGGCGGCCGTCAGCCCGATCCCGGTTTTTAAGAAGTATCTTCGCGACAATCTCGCCATCAGTTGACCTCCATGCGATCGTTGAACGTCCCTACATTACTAAAGTCCCTGTCTTGATGCAAACCGGGCTTTCGCGTTTGACAAGCCGCCGTCTTTGGGCTAAAACCCTTGGCCATGGTCTATGCCCGGCGCATCCTCATCTCCTCGTCGCTCTTCCATGGCCTTAACGATGCGGCCACGGTTGCGGTCCCGATGGTCTTCCCCATCCTCTATGCCCAGCGCTTTCTCATCACCAGTTATTCCCAGATGGGCCTTCTTTCGAACTTCGGATTGCTCACCACGCTTCTTTTCCAGGTTCTGGTGGTCCATCTCTATCCGAAAACCGAGTACCGATACCTGCTCGGTGCGAGCTTCCTCGGCATCTCCCTGATGCTTTTCTTGATTCCATTCTCCTCCAGTTATCTTCTCTTCTTTCTCTTCTACTTACTTTTCCGCGTCTTTGACAGCTTTTACCATACCGTGGGCATGGCCTGGGTATCACGGACCCATCCTCGCCAGGCCATCGACCATGCCATGGGGGTGCAAAGCGCGTCCGGGATGTTCGGCGTGTTCCTTGCCTTCCTGACCTTTGGCTACCTGGCCCAAACCTCGGGCTGGCAGTTCCCCCTCCGTGCCTGGGCCGGAATCTGTTTCCTGCTGGGCTTGATGAGCTTCCTGTTGATCAGGCGTCTCCACTTCCCCAAAGATGGAGACGGTCGCGTGAATGCCGCTTCTTGGCTGGGAACGGCCCGCCTCATCCGCAGGTATATCCCTGGGTTTCTGTTCGGCGGCGCCTCCTGGGCGGTGACCATCTATTTTGCCCCATCCCTCCTCTATCACAAGTTTGCGATCCCTATGGGAAGAACAGGCCTGTTCATGGCCGTATGGATCGGGATCGGCACGGTGATGACCTATCTGTTCGGCCCGATCAGCCGGAGGCTCGGGCGGACGAAGGCCTTCAAGGCCGGCTTTGCCGGGGCATCACTCGCCCTCCTCGCGATCGGCCTCTCCCCGAAGCCATGCTTCGCCGTCGCCGGGCTTTTTATTTTCGGTATTTTCCTTTTTGTCATCTTCCCCGCTCTCCAATCCTCGATAGGCAACAAGTGCCCCGAGATCTATCAGTCCCAGGCTTTCAGCCTGGCCTCCAACCTCCAGATGCTGGCCGGGGCTGTGATTACGCTTCTTTCCGGATTCCTCTCTGACCATTTCGGCATCAGCGCTCCCTTCCTCGCGATGGGGATATTGGGGCTAGCCGCGTTTGGCCTTTCGGAGCTCGTCTTGGATTCCGCCGGCCTTGCCAGTCAGGATGATCCAAATCGGCCCTGACCCTTTTTTATCCCTTTGTTGTGGCCGGATATTTCTTTGGAGTAAGATACACGTTGGAGAGGCAAAGGCCCAGTGCAGTTCCGTCAGGCTGTCCGGATGGTCGAGGCCACAGTTGCTTTGACCGCCAACCGGGAATCTCTTCTCCCGGTCCTTCCGCCTCCCCTCGAAGTCCACTCTTTGCACACCGACTTCTGTGAGGTCGAGCGTATCCCCTATCCTTCCAAGGCCGATGGCAGGATATCGCTGTTGGAGGATGCCTCCCTGCCGGCCCGCTATCGGCTCATCGGGACACGGGCTGTTTGGGAGGGGCCCCTGACCCGCTTGAGCCGCCGGGCCTCCGACCTGCGGTTTAGCCTGTGGGGAAACCTGGGTTTTCTCTTCCGCTTTGCGCTTTTTCTGCTGGAAAGAAAACACGGAATCTACAGCTTGCACGCCTGCGCGCTGTTTGAGCCTTCCAGGAACCGGCTTTTTGTCATCATCGGAGGAGCCGGCAGCGGCAAGTCCGTCTATCTCCTCAGCGGACTGGAGCGCGGGCTCTCCCTTTTCTCCAGCGAGATGGTCCACTTTCGACAGGAGGGCCGGAGTGTCCGCTGGTTCATGGGTTCGCTGGCCGACAACGTCAGGCTGGGGACGCTGCGGCGCTATTTCCCCCTTTTTTTGCCCCGCGGTGAAGACATTCCGCGCGAGGACGAATGGAGCCGGAAGAGGGCGATCGACCTATCATCCTATCGTCATCTCGAGAAAAGCCTGCTTGACCCTGCAGTCGTAGTCCTTTTCCCGAGGGTCGAGGAGGGGTTCGGAAAATTTGCCCTCCGTCCCTTGGGAGACGACAGGCAAACAAGTCAGTTCCTATTCGCCAACGTCTCTGAGAAACTCAGCCAAACGACGATCCTGTATGACCGGATTCCAGTGCCTGGCTTTGACTCCGCCGAGCTGGCGGAGGCGAGGAGAAAGGCCTGCTTGGACCTCGTCAGGCACAGGACCACCGCCTTTTGCGGAGCCGTCCTTTGCGGCCCGCTGAGCTGCTGGGGTGACCTTCTGGAAGGCGGGCTTCCCATAAGGAGGTAGCGATGTCCGACAAGGCATGGGAAGGAACATTTAGGATCCCCTGTCCGGGGAGAAGCACAAAGCCTCGCCGCTCCGGTCTGACAATGGTGATCGACAAAGGGATTGGCGGGCACCTGCTTGAGGACTTGGTCAGGACCGCCGGCGATTTTATCGATATCATCAAGTTGACTTTTGGGACCTCCGCTTTTTATGACCGGGCCGAACTCAGGAAGAAGAACGAGCTGATCGCCGGGGCAGGGATAGATGTCATGCCCGGAGGAACATTCCTCGAGGTCTCTGTCTGGCAGAAGACGCTGCCGGCCTATCTGACCAGGGCCCGCGAGCTTGGTTTCACGGCCATCGAGATATCTGACGGCACGATCGAGATGGACCGTTCTACCCGAGGCGAGGCGATCCGACGGGCTTTCGGCCAGGGTTTCAAGGTCATCACTGAAGTCGGGAAGAAAGATCCTTCTGAGGCGCCTCCCCTCAAGACTATCCACGAGCTCATCCGTGAGGACCTGGAGAACGGCGCCTTCAAGGTGATCATCGAGGCCAGAGAGGCGGGCCGGGGCGTGGGCATTTTCGATAAAGAGGGCAAGACCAGGGCTGAAGAGATCGAACGGATCCTGGGCGTGGGGGTGGACCCCGATAAGCTCATCTGGGAAGCTCCCCTCAAGAACCAGCAGCAGGACCTCATCCTGCGCTTTGGCGTGAACGTCAACCTGGGGAATATCCCGCCCGACGAGGTCCTAGCGCTGGAAGCCTTAAGACAGGGGCTGAGGGGAGATACTTTGAAACGGGCCTATCGGGCCAGCCGCTAATCTTCGCCTTCAAGGAGCTGGATGAGAACGGAGTGTTCCCCCTCGGGGAGCACGAACTTCTCAGAATCGCCCCTGAAAATTGTCTTGAGTGTATTGTCTACCACCAACTGGTGCTTCCCCTTCGTCAGGAGCCGGACCTCGACCTCCCGGGGCTTCAGGGATTTGAACTCAAAAGACACTTCGTTCTCGGAGTAGAGGAAATGCCGGAAGACCGCGCCTCCGTCAGCCCGGACGATCTCACTGTCCTCCTCTTTGAGTTTCGTTTCTGAGGAAGAGACCTCGACTTGGTAATGCCTGCCTTGGATGGCGACGCGCCGGAGCTTTCCCTTTTGCTCAGGGTCCAGGATGCCGAAGCGGAAGCCATCCCATGGAGTGAAATCCAGGTACTCCTCGACGGCGATCAGGGCAAACAGGGGTCCCCAACTCTGGTACCTCTGTCCGCCGGCCTCCCCCGTTCGGGAATCAAAGTTCTCCGGACAGAGCTGGAAATTCTCCCAGCTGCGCAGGAAGAGGGCCAGGCTTTTCTGGGCCAGCTCAGTGGCCACGGCGTCGAACCCGTAAGCCTTGAGACCTTGATAAACAAGATAATTGGTCGGAGGCCAGATGGTCCCCCTCCAATATTGCTGCTCCTTGAAGAGGGGGTCATCACGAGAGATCGAAGGCACAATGTATTCCCCCCAGAATTCCTTGGGGTTGAGAAGATGCCTCACGAGCAACGAGGCCTTTCGGGCGTCCGGGATCTTGGCCACGAGAGGGTAAAAATTCGAGGCGGCCTTTCGCGGAGAAAAAGAGCCGTCCCAATGACGGTCATAATAAAAGCCCTCCCGCTCATTCCAGAACTTTTCGTTGATGAGAGCCTTCAACCGCTCATATTCTTGAAGGTAGGAATCATAGTCTTGAGGAAGGTCAAGGATGTTGGCGATCTGGGAGAGGCAGTAGGCGTCCAGAGCGTAGAGGCAGTTGAGGTCCAGGCAGTTCATGGTCATGGTCCCGGTGCTCTCGTTGAAAGAGGCCTCTTCCCAATTCGGCAGGTCATCCTGTCCGGACTCCCACATGGCTCTTTGTTTTCCGGAGGCGTGTTCCTCCCATGGCGGAACGGCGCCGGCGACCAGGTCTGCGTCCGAGCCCCATTCGAGCAAGCCATCGGCGTTGCCGTCACGGCGGTGGCGGCCGTCGGGACCGGGCGCTTTCCAGAAAGCGTGCCATTTCGCTAACCGGGGATAAGCGGACTTGAGCAGATCCAGGTCTCCAAGTCGGCCAAAAAGCTTGAGGATGACATAGGCACCGACGGGAGGCTGGGAGCGGTCAGGCGTGCCGCTCGTCCGGCTCCTCCAGTTGGGGATATTGCCGTTGGGATACTGCGTCTCCAGGACGGCCCTGACGATATCCCGGGCGTGTCGCCCGCTTTCGATGGAAGCCTCGAGAGCGTTGAAAAAGGAATCCCATTCAAAAATCGTCCATTGATCGGGCGCTCCATTGGGCTGGGGGAAGACCCAGCGGCGGCCCGCCGGCGTGTAGAGCCGGTGAAGGTCCGGCTGATACAGGGTCATCCAGAAAAGGTTGTTGCTGATGGCCTCGGCCGCCCCTTTGAAGAGTCCGTCGACTTTGACTCGCTTGCTCCTATAGCGCATTTCTTCGTCATCGAGGAACCGGTCTATGGTTTTCCAGTTTTTGTAGCGATACACCTGATTGCCCAGCACCCTGGGGTCTTCTCCCACCGAGGCAATGAAAAACAGCGTCCGCTCTTTGTCGGTTGAGAAAGACAAGGGAAGGCTATCGTCTTCAGGCGATCCAGCCGGCTGGCCGGGCCGATGGGCCCAGAAGAGGTAATGATAGCCTTTTCCCGCCTTATTCTCTCCCTCGATCTGGCCATCCGCCAGAAGCCGATATTTTCCTTTCATTCCCCAAGGGAAATAGTGGATAACCTCGAAAGTGAAGTCTTTCGGCGCCCTGATCCGGCCGAGGACGATCCCCTCATTCTGCCGGGACCACTCGAGAGTCAGAGTGTCCGATCTGGAAGGGGGCTTGATCAGGACCGGCGTATCTTTTCCTTGCTTGAGGGGAAGGCTCAGGTCAGCCGCCACGCGGGAATATGAGCCGTCCGGGGAATGAGGGCCGACCTCCGAAACGAGATAGAAAAAATCCTCTCCCTCAGCCGATTGGCCTCCTTTGCGGATTCGGAGGCGAAGCCCGAAACAGGAATCTTTAGCGGGAGCCAGAACAAGGCCGAACCATTCCTTCCCTTCCAGGGCGCCGATATGAGTGCCGTTCCAGGGGTAGAAGATCTCGGCAGGGAGCGGAACTGTCCCGGCCATGATGGCCAGGGCCAAGAGCAGGGCCGGGAGAGCCCGTCTTGATGTCCTGATCTTTTCGCTCATCATGGGATACCGGCTTGCTCTAATTTACGGGAAAAATGCCTGCAAATCAACGCCTCGCAGATTTCCAGCTGTCCAGTCTCGCCTTTGGGCTCCCCTTCCATTAAAATAGCGGACATGGTCCCTATGAGAGGCGGAAGACAGCCGGCCTCACGTTCCGGCTCTGCCCGGCGGCCTTCCGTGGCCATTGTGAAGTGTCCTGAATATGGAACCGAGGCCCTGACGAAGGCCGTCAGGGAAAGTCTCGCGCTCATCGCCGGCCCGGGCTCTGGCCTTAACTCGGGGACAAGAGTTTTTGTCAAGATCAATCACCTTTCCCCCCAGGCGCCACCGGACAGGGCCATTTGCACCCATCCCCTATTTGTCCGGGAAGTCTTGCGAGCTCTGCTGGAGCGGAATGTGCGGCCCACCGTTGGCGATGATGTCAACTTCCGCCGGGGCGACGAATTCGTCACCTCCGGCTTCCGCCCGGTCTGCGCGGAGCTGGGTGTTCCCCTGATCAATTTGAGAGAGGCAGGGTTCTCCCGGATCCCCCTGCGGGGGAAGTCCCTCAAGGAGGTCTACATCGCAAAACCCGTGCTTGATGCGGATCTCGTGTTGAACCTGCCCAAGCTCAAAACTCACAGCTTCACGGCCTTCACCGGTGCGATCAAAAACATGTACGGTGTCATTCCCTGCGGGCTCCGGCTTGATGGCCACCGTCGCTTCCTCCGCAACGACGACTTCTCCCGGATGCTCGTGGACGTGTTCTCCGCGGTCCCCAGGCAGCTCATTGTCATGGATGCCGTGGTCGGCATGGAGGGCGAGGGGCCTTCCTCGGGAATCCCTAAGAGGATCGGTCTCATAATCTCCGGAGCGGATGGAGTCGCAGTGGACGCCGTGGCCGCCCGCGTTGTCGGATACAAGCCTTTTCAGATCTTCACGACAGTTGAGGCCCAGGCCAGAGGCCTCGGTGTCGGCGATCTCAGCCAGATCGACGTGGTGGGATCTAAGATTGAGGAGGTCGAGCGCAGGGACTTCCGGCCCTCCCTGGCGGCTACCGGCCTCTTCCGGCATTGGCTGCCTTCGTTCCTTTATGCCCGCGTCTCCGGCCGGCTCATCCTGACCCCGGAGGTCGTCCCTTCCAGATGCACCGCCTGTCTGGATTGCCTCGAAGTCTGCCCGGCTAAGGCGATCAGCCTGGTCCATGACAAGGCCCGGGTTGATGAGGCCGGGTGTATTCACTGTCTGTGCTGCCACGAGGTCTGCCTGCATAGGTCCATCCGTCTGAAACAGCGTCCCTTGGGAAGGACCATCAGGAGAGGCCTCCGGTTGTACGAGGCCGCGAGGAACCTGCGTTAGGGACGGCGGACAGATATTTTCGCAGTGCATTTTGCGCCGCGGTATGATAGATTACACAAGCGGAGGCGAGTCCATGGATTTCAACCTTTATTTCAAGTCCCGCCAGGGCGAGATGGTCCATCTCTTGAAGAACATCGTCAGCCGGGAATCCCCTTCCCAGGACAAGAAGGCCGTGGATGCCTGTTCTGCCTTCGTCCTCGGCGAGTTCAAGAAGACGGGAGCCAAGATCACCCGTTTTCCGCAGAAGAAGATCGGCGATCTCCACCTTGTCGAATTCCAGGGACACGCCAAGTCCCCTTCCGAGGGGAGAACCCTCATCCTAACCCACATCGATACCGTTTGGCCCGTGGGCAAGATCGAAAAGATGCCTTTCTATATTTCCGGGGACAAGGTTTATGGGCCAGGTGTCCTGGACATGAAGGCCGGCCTAGTCGAGGCCGTTTGCTCTTTGAAAGCCCTCCATCAGCTCAGCCTCCGGCCGGGGCGAAAGATCGCCATTTTCATCAACTCAGCCGAAGAGACCGGCCACGACGCTTCCCGCGAGATCATCGCCCGACTGGCCAATGGCTCGGGCCTCGTCCTTTGTCTGGAGCCCGCTCTCCTCGGTGGCGGCCTAAAAACCCAGCGCAAGGGAAGGATCGTCATCCGGCTTGAAGTCAAGGGAAGGGCGGCTCATGCCGGGACTCCGGGAAAGGGCGTCAATGCCATCGAGGTGCTTGTCGACCAGCTCCATCGCCTGAAAAGACTGGCCACGGGTGGAATCACCCTTAGCGTCGATCTGATTGGCGGCGGCGAAAAGGCCAACGTCGTGGCCGAGGCGGCCTGGGCGGTCATGGACATTCGTTTCTGGAACTCCGTCCAGAAGGACAGGATCATCAGCGCCTTCAAGCATCTCAAGCCCACCGCCTCCGGCGCCAAATTCAAGTTCATGGTGGAAAACCTGACCCCCCCGATGGAGAAGACGAAGGCCTCTATCCGGCTCTTCCAGCAGGCCAAGAAGATTGGCTCGGCCATGGGGATCAACCTGGCAGAGGGGCGGACCGGCGGTGGCTCCGATGCCTCGATCGCTTCGAGCCTGGGAGTGGCGACGCTGGACGGCCTCGGGCCAGACGGCAATGGCATCCACGCTGAGAACGAACACCTTCTTCTGTCTTCGCTTGTCCAACGGACGGCACTGCTCACAGAGCTTCTCCTTCAGCTGTGAGGCGGAAGCGCTGGAGGCGGGAGAAGGCCCGGTTTGACTCAGGGGAGCAATTCTGATAATTTAGCTGAAGTGGAGTCTCTCATTCATTCAATCATCCCTCTAACGGAGGCCTAATATGATAAAGAAGTACTATCTTCTCTCGCCCGGTCCGACTCCTATACCGGACAGCGTCCTTTCGGCTGCGGCCGAGCCCATCATCCACCACCGGACGCCGGAATTTTCCGCGATCTTCATGCAGGTGACAGAAGGGCTGAAGTACGTTTACGGAACCAAAGAGGATGTCTTCATCCTGACCTCCTCCGGCAGCGGGGCGATGGAGACCGCCATCGTCAACACGCTGAGCCCCGGAGATAAAGTCATCTCCATCAACGCCGGGAAATTCGGCGAAAGGTGGAGCAACATTTGCAGGGCCTATGGAGTGAATGTCAAAGAGATCGTCCTGGAATGGGGAGCCGACTTCAGCAAAGAGCAGCTGGCGGCTGAGCTCAAAGCCAACCCCGGTGTCAGAGCCGTTTTCACCACCCTTTCCGAAACCTCCAGCGGCGCGATCTATGACATCAAAGGATTCGGTGAAGTGGTGGCCCAGACTGAAGCCATCCTGGTCGTAGACGGCATATCCGGAGTGGGGGCCACCCCCTGTCCGATGGACGATTGGAAGGTCGATATCTTCGTGTCCGGGTCGCAGAAATCCTTCATGATCCCACCCGGCCTGGCCTACATCGCCTTCAGCCCCAAAGCCTGGAAGTTCGTGGCCACGGCCAAGCTCCCCAGGTTTTACTTCGACGCCCAGAAAGCCAAGAAGAACCTGGAAAAGCAGACAACGCCCTGGACACCGGCTGTGTCTCTCATCATCCAGCAGAAGAAAGCCCTGGACATCATCCGGTCGATGGGCCTCGAAGGCATGCTCGAGCATCACAGGATCCTCGGCGAAGCCACCCGGGCAGGCGTCAAGGCGCTGGGTCTGGAGCTGCTCGCCAAGAAACCCGGGAACATCCTGACCGCTGTCAAGACGCCCGCGGGCATCGACGGCAGCAAACTGGTGAAGACCATGCAGTCCAAGTACAAAGCCTATATCGCCGGCGCCCAGGATCCGAACAAAGGCAAGTTCTTCCGTATCGCCCACCTCGGCTATATGGGCGGGTTCGACATCATCACTTCACTGGCGGCTCTCGAGATGACGCTCCTCGACCTCGGATACTCGTTCGAAAAAGGCCGCTCTATGGCGGCGGCTGAGACGGTCCTTAAGGAGAATTGGAAATGAAGAAGATCCTGCTGGCGGATTCATTGGACAAGGAGGCCGTCGATAAGCTCAAGTCCACGCCCCAGTTTGACGTGACCATCAAGACGGGCATGGATGAGGCGGAGCTCATCAAGACCGTCCCCGGTTTCAACGCCGTGGTCGTGCGCGGCGCCACCAAGATCACGCGGAAGGTGATCGAAGCCGCATCCGGGCTGGAGATCATCCTGCGCGCCGGGATCGGCTTGGACAACGTCGACGCCGTCGCGGCCAAGGAAAAAGGGATCAAGGTGGCGAACACTCCCGCGGCGACGACGATCTCGGTGGCCGAGATCGCCTTTGGACTCATGCTCTGTGCAGTCCGGCAGCTCGGCCGCGCCAACATCTCCATGAAGGAACACAAGTGGGAAAAGAAAGCTCTCTCCGGAACCGAGCTCTATGGGAAAACGCTGGGGGTCATCGGCGGCGGGAGGATTGGGCTGGCCGTGGCCGAGCGGGCACTGGCCTTCGGGATGAAAGTGGTCGTCTATGACGTCATCAAGATCGAGACGGGTCCTGACCTGAAACAGGTCGGGCTGGACGAACTCCTGGCCCAGTCCGACATCATCACCCTCCATATCCCCAAGCAGGCGAAGCCGATCCTTGGCCGCGAGGAGTTCCTGAAGATGAAGAACGGCGTGATCATCGTCAACGCCGCCCGCGGAGGCGTCGTGGATGAGGCCGCGCTCCTCGAAGCGCTCAACAGTGGAAAAGTCAGGGCCGCGGCCATGGACGTTTTTGAGAAGGAGCCGCCGGTGAATTTTGCCCTGATCGATCATCCCCACGTGATCGCCAGTCCTCACATCGGCGCGGCGGCCGAAGAGGGCCAGAAACGGGCGGGGATGGAGGTCGTCAGGATCCTCCAAGAGAAGCTCGTCTAGAGCGG
>DAIPLF010000014.1:11807-13333 GCA_036769375.1 Candidatus Aminicenantota bacterium
GGGAGATCATCACCTCGACGATCGAACATCCGGCTGTGCTCAACCAGGCCAAATATCTGGAGAAGAAAGGGATCAAGGTGAGCTATGTCCCGGTGGACAGCCTCGGGATCATCGACCTGGAATTCCTGCGCGCCGCCATCACCCCCCAGACAGCTCTCATATCGATCATGCACGCCAACAACGAGATCGGAACGATCCAGCCGATCGAGACGGTCGTATCGATTGCCCGGGACCACGGCGTTCCTGTTCATAGCGATGCGGTCCAGTCCTTCGGCAAGATGGACTTCGATGTCCAAAAGCTGGGCGTCGATTTCCTGTCCGTTTCCGGCCACAAGATTTACGGCCCCAAAGGCGTCGGCGCCCTGTATATCCGCAAGGGCATCGACATATGCCCATTCATCTACGGCGGCGGCCAGGAGCGCGGGTTCAGGGCGGGCACTGAAAATACGATCGGCATTGTCGGATTCGGCGAGGCGGCCGGGATCCTGATGCAGCGCGGCAAGAAAGACCGGGAAAGGATCGAGAAGCTGGCTGGAAGCTTGAGAAAGGGGATAGAGGAAAAGATCCCCAAGGTCAAATTCAACGGACACCCCGAGAAAAGGGTCAAGAACACGCTGAGCGCGGCCTTCCCGGGATTGGAAGGCGAAGCCATCTTGCTGGCATTGGCCACAAAGGGGATCTCCGTTTCGACAGGTTCCGCTTGCAGTTCGGAGTCTGAGGAGGTTTCCCCGGTCCTCCTGGCCATCGGCCTGCGGCCTGAAATTGCCCGCTCTTGCCTCCGGATGTCCCTGGGACGTTTCAACACCGAGGAGGACATTCAGGAGGTCATCAGAGAGTTGCCCGGAATCATTGCCAAACTGAGGCAGATCTCGGCCTTCGACCCCGATGCATAGGCTGGGAGCACCCGGCACGGAAGGATATGGGGGCAGCCGCAGGAGCGGCGGTATTCAGCTCCGCATCGTATCTTTGAGCTGCCGAAGGTAAACCTGCCGGGCCTCTAAAAAATACCTTTGGTAGGCTTCCTGCTGAAAATCCGGGTATGTCCAGGACAGGAGCTTGACCGCATTTTTCGAAAAAAGCATCTCGAGGTGCGCATAGATTCCCTGATGGAGAGGGATCCGGTGAGCGAAGTTCTTGGCCGTGGCCATGATCAGTGCCGAAGCGGTCAAGATTCCCGGGTCGATGTTGACAACGCGTTCCTCTCGAGCGAGCGGCTTCTTGACCTCCTCCTCCAGGCCGTTGGTGTGGATCTTGATGTCCGACAAGGACTCTGGAGGGACGAGGCGGGAGAAACTCAAGAACCGGCGCCGCAGACCTTTGCCCATTTGCTTTTCGTAATAGTCCGTCTGGCTGAAAGACAACGTAGCGCTCCTGAGATCGACCGGGCCATAGGCGGCCGTCAGGGCCTTTTCGGTCCATTCGACAGCCGAATCTTGCGAAGAGATGATCCCGACGATCAGCTTGACGGGGGTGAACGGCTTAACCTCGGCCATCAGAGAATCACCATATGACAGCCAACATGAAAA
>DAIPLF010000279.1:0-2555 GCA_036769375.1 Candidatus Aminicenantota bacterium
AGAGCTACCGGCTCATAACCGGCAGGTCCCAGGTTCGAATCCTGGTAGGCCCATACTGATCCCGAGGAAGAGATGTGGAGATCGACGTCGAAAAACTGATCCAGCTTCAGCAACTGGATATGGAGATCCGGGAGCTCACTCTCTTACTTGAGAACATCCCCCCTCAGATCGAAGACATCGATAAGAAGATCGCCGACAGCGCCCTGGAGGCGGCGGCCGCCAGGGAAAAGATGACCGGGAGCCAGAAAAAGAGACGGGAGCTCGAGTCCGAGGTCAAGGACATCAAGACCCAGATCGGCAAATACAAGCGCCAGCTCAACGAAGTCAAGACCAATAAGGAATACACGGCCTTCCTTAAGGAGATCGAGGAGTCCGAGAAAAGAGTGGACCGGCTGGAGGAATCATTCATCGGCGAGATGCTCCTAGAGGACGATATCCAAAAGGAGATCAAAACGGCCGGCCAGAGGCACGCCGAGGTCCAGGCCAGCCTGACCAGGGAGAAAGAAGCCCTCTCGCAGAAAAAGAAAGAGGCGGAAGAGCAGGCCCGGGCGCTCGGCCGGCGCAGGGAAGAGCTTTTGCCCACGATCCCAACTGAACAGGTCAACTTGTATCTCAGGATCTTCCGCAAGATGGGCGCCACTGTTCTCTCCCCGGTCGAAGAGGATTTTTGCGCGCTGTGTCACGTGCGCATCCGGCCGCAAGTCCTGAATGAGCTGGTCTCCACGCGAAAGCTCATCCTCTGCGAGAATTGCGGCCGCATCCTCTACTGGCGGGAACAAAAGGCGGAGGCCGAAGCGAAAGGAAAGACGGCCGAAGCCAAGGCCGACTGAACCTACCCGCTGTTCCGCTCCTGCTCGTACAGCGCATCGATGACGGCTTTGTACTTCTGCTCGATGATGTTCCGCTTGACCTTGAGACTCGGGGTCATCTCCCCTTTCTCGATCTCGAAATCCCGGTCCAGGAGGGCGATCCGTTTGACCCTCTCGTACTGGGCCAGGTTGGGGGTGGCCCGGTCGACTTCCGCCTTGAGAAAATTGACCACCTGCTCGTTGCGGACGAGGTCGGCCCGGCCGGCAAAGGGAATGTTGCTCGACCGGGCGTATTTTTCCAGCTTCTCGAAATTGGGCACGATCAGTGCGCAGACGAACCTCCGCCGGTCGCCGATGACGATGGCGTTGGAAATATAGGGATTGGTCTTGAGGATATTCTCGATCGGCTGGGGCGCGACGTTTTTTCCGCCCGCCGTGACGATGATATCCTTTTTGCGGTCGGTGATAACGATAAACCCGTCACCGTCGATATGCCCGATGTCTCCGGTGCGGAACCAGTCTCCCTCGAACGATTCCCGGGTTTCCGCCTCCTTCTTATAGTATCCCTTCATCACGTGCGGGCCGCGGGTCAGGATCTCACCGTCGGGCGCGATCTTGACCTCCACGCCGGGGATGGCCTTGCCGACCGTCCCGAGCCGGATATTTTCAAATGTGTTGGCCGAGATCACCGGTGAAGTCTCGGTCAGGCCGTACCCCTCCAGGATAACCAGCCCGAGAGCATAGAAAAACTCGGCGATATCTTTGGACAGGGGGGCTCCACCGGAGACGAAAAAGCGCACCCGGCCCCCCGTCTTTTCGATGATCTTGGAATAGACCAACTTGTGGGCCAAATTCCTTTTTCTCTGGAGTCCGCCTGGGATGGCCTCCTTGTTCAGCTTGCGGCGGCCGTATTCTTTGCCCACTTTGAGCGCCCAGAAGAAGATCCGCTTTTTCAGGGTCGAGCTGGCAAGCACGTTGTCCATGACCTTGGCATAGATCTTTTCGAAGACGCGGGGAACGCTGACCATGATGTTCGGCCGGATCTCCAGGAGGTTTTCGCCCACGGTCTCAACGCTTTCGGCGTAGCCGATCCGGCAGCCCTTGTAAATATAGGTGAAGGTGACCATCCTCTCCAGGACATGGGATAGCGGCAGGAAGGAAAGCGCGACATCCTTGTCAGAGAAGTCGATGATGGTGGAGACGCTCTGGACGTTGCTCAAGAAATTGCTGTGGGTGAGGATGACCCCCTTGGGCAGGCCCGTTGTGCCGGAGGTATAGATGAGGGAGGCCTCGTCCTCAGGTTTCACGGCCTTGACAAGGGACTCGAACAGCGCCGGGTCCTGCTCATCGAGCTTCCGGCCCCGCTCCATCACCTGACTGAGTGTGAGAACGCCCTCCGGGGCTTTCTCCAGGAAGGTGATGTAATGCCGGACCTTGGATAGACTCGGCCTGATGGCCTCGACCTTCTTCCACAGTTCCTCGCAGGAAACCACGACGGCCTTGGCATCGGAATCATCGATGATATACTTGATCTGCTCGGGGACGAGAGAAGTATATATGGGGACGGTAATCGCGCCCAGGCAGAGGTTCGCGTAATCCGTGATCACCCAGTTGGGGCGGTTCTCCGATAGGATGATGACCTTGTCCCCTTTCCCGATCCCCAGGTCCTTGAGCCCAAGACACAGATCCTTCACCCGTCGGCCGAACTCTTCGGTCGACAGGGGCTGATACCGGCCCTCTTTCTTG
>DAIPLF010000279.1:2655-3769 GCA_036769375.1 Candidatus Aminicenantota bacterium
CGTCCGGCGACGACCGTCAAGACGATCGCCAGCCCCAGCAGGACCCCCAGGTGCGGGAGGATGTCGGAAAACCCGCCGTTGAAAAACCTCAGCTTGTGCAAGGCGTCCATCGCCCAATAAGCCGGCGAGACCAGGCCCACCCGCCGCAGACCCGGCGCGACGATCTCACTCGGCCACCAGCAGCCTCCCAGCGCGGCGAAGATATTGGACAGCAGCACCGCCAACCCGACGATCATATCCTCTTTCCCGACCAAAGATCCGATAAAGACGCTGAGCGCCGCCATGGCCAGGGCAAAAACGGCGAGGACGAGCAGGGACAGCGGAAAACTCCCCAGGTTGAGCCGGAAGAAGATCTTGCCGACAACGATGAGCATTAACGCCTGCAGCAGGCCCATGAGCCAGCGGCCGAGAAGCTTGGCCTGAAAGAGCTCGCCTGTGGAGAGCGGCGAGAAGAGGAGGCGTCCAAGGATCCCCTTTTTCCGGTCTTCCATGACGGTGATACCGCCGTAGATCAGGACCATCATCATGATGAACTGCACGGTCGTGCCGGGAATGGAGTGGTCGAACCCGCTGGGAACGACGGTGACCGTATTTTCGGGAAACCGGCTTTTCACCTGCACCAGATCCCGGAATTCCGCATGGCCGTTCAGGAATCTCGTCAGGTCGCCCTCGCCGTAAAGGACGAGCTCGCTGACCATCCGGGCGATGGCCTGGTATAGCCGGGTCTCGACACGGGCCGCCGCTTTCGTCGACGCGTCGGAGCGCTTCTTGAACGCCAGGGCCTGGTCGCGGCGGGCTTCGATGTTCGCGGAAAAGTCGACCGGCAGGATCAACAGACGGCTGTATTCGGCAGGCTCCTTATCGGCCAAGACGACCCCGATTCCGGGGGACTTGATCTTTTCGACAAAATAGGCGCCCCAGCGTCCCTGGTCGAGGTTGACCACCGTCAGCTCGGCCACCGGAGGCGCGCTTTCTCCGGCCTTGAAGAGAAGCCCGAAGATGACGATGAAAAGGACGGGGAAGGCCAGGGTCCAGAAAAAGAAGATCTTGTCGCCGACCATGATCCGGAGGTCATTCCAGGCCACATGAAGGATGCGTCGGATTCGTCCCATGG
>DAIPLF010000280.1:0-3758 GCA_036769375.1 Candidatus Aminicenantota bacterium
TCGCGAACATAACGTGAGGCCTGGCCGCCCTGAGAACTCTTGGCCGCTTCCAGGGCTTTTTCGACCTCGGCGATGGTCATCTTGTTGATTTTTTTGCCCCGCTTGGGCTTATCCTGGGCCTGTTCGGGTTTTTCTTCTGCCATGCGCCTATCCTTTCTTCGGCTGAATCCGGGTTATCGAACCGAGTGAAAGCCATAAGATAACAGAATTCGGGTCGGCTCGCAAGTTCGCTTGCGCGTCCCGGACGATTTTAGTATAGTCATCAGGCGTGTACGGTCTCTATTCTCTTGTCCTTTTCCTGGCCCTTATCTTTTACTCCCCCGGCCACTTCATCCGGATGAAGCTCGGAAGAAAAGAGAAGCTCTACCTTCGGGAGAGGCTGGGGATGAGGCTCCCGGCAGCGAAGCCCGATGCTCCCTCGCTCTGGATCCACGCCGTTTCCGTTGGAGAGGTCCTCAGCCTTCGCCGGCTTATTTCCGAGCTCCGGGCAAAGCATCCTTCATGGAAGATCTATTTCTCGACGTTGACCAATACGGGATACAGGATCGCCAGACAAACGCTTCAAGGAGTGGAGGGGGTTCTTTTCGTCCCCCTGGATTTCGGCTGGGTCGTGCGGCGGTTCTTTGCTTCCCTCCAGCCCCGGGTTTTCGTCCTCGCTGAATCGGAATTCTGGCCGCATCTTCTCCGTGAAGCGGGGAGGAGCTGCCGCTCCGTGATCCTGATCAACGGCCG
Organism: Candidatus Aminicenantota bacterium; assembly: GCA_036769375.1. GTDB lineage: Bacteria > Acidobacteriota > Aminicenantia > Aminicenantales > UBA8522 > UBA8522. Next base: position 733 of record DAIPLF010000280.1, read on the forward strand.
GATATCCCAAGGCTCCTATAAAAGATACTACCGCTGGAGAAGGCTCGTCCGTCCGGTCCTGCGAAATATCGATACCTTTCTTGTCCAGACGGAACGGGATCTGGAACGCCTGAGCCGGATCGGGATCCCGAGGCAAAACCTGGAGGTGGCCGGGAACCTCAAGGCTGACATCCTCCTGCCCACGATAGACGCTGAACAGGTCCTGGGGATGAGGGCGGATTTCGGGGTGTCTTCAGCCAATAAGGTCATCGTTGCAGGAAGCACCCATCAGGGCGAGGAGGAGATCCTAGTGAATGCATTCCGGGAAGCCAAAAGGCAGCGGCCGGACCTCGTGATGATCATCGCGCCGCGCCATCCGGAGAGGTCGGAAGAGGTGGAGAAGGTCGCCGGAGCGGCCGGCCTGAGAGTGATGAAAAGGACCGCGGCAGACCAAAAAATACCCTGGGATATCCTGATCCTGGATACAATCGGCGAGCTGGCCAAGTTCTATGCTCTCGCCGACCTTGCTTTCGTAGGGGGAAGCCTTGTCCCTCACGGAGGACAAAACCTTCTTGAGCCCGCATACTATGGGAAGCCTATGTGCTTCGGCTTGCACATGGAGAACTTTGCCGCCTTGGCCAATGACTTTGTCGGCTCGGGAGCCGCCCGAGTCGTCCGCAGCCCGGAGGATCTGGAGTCCTTATTCTTGTTGAAAGATGAACGGGCGCTTGAAGAAATGGGCCGCAAAGCCAAAACCCTTCTTGATTCGCTTCAGGGGGCAACCGCCAGAACTCTCCAGGTCATCGAATCGCGATTCAGCGAGGACGCGGATTGATGCTGGGGAGTCAGCCTGATCATAGACTAAAGCGCCAAGGAGTCCGCGTCCTGGCGATCGGGATTCTCCTTTTCGGGATGTCGGGAGGCGTGGCGGGTCTAGCCCAGGAAGAAGCCGGTGAGAACCGGATCAACGGAGCTTTCTTAAGCCGGTTTGGGCGCGATGTCACCGGGGTGATCACATCGCCCGCCCGTTGGGACCGGGGCGACCTCCTGACCCTGGCGGCGGTCTCGGGAACCGGGCTTCTGTTCATGGCCTTCGACCAGGAAATCCAAGATTGGGTCCAGGACAGGCGCACGGCCTCCTCCGATAAAGCCTCGTCGGTCTTCACTGTCTTTGGCAACGGCGCCGCCCTTCTCGGGCTTTCCGCTGCCATATATGCAGCCGGCGAGATCGGACATGATGATGGTCTCAGAAAAACGGCCCTTTTGAGTCTAGAAAGCCTGACCACGGCCAGCCTTCTCGTCTGGATGACAAAATTCATTGCCGGCCGGGCCCGGCCCTATTCCGGAGAATCGAGCGGCAGCTTCCATCCATTTTCCCTCGAGAGCGAGCATTGGTCTCTCCCGTCAGGGCACGCCGCGGCCGCATTTTCCGTGGCTACGACCATTGCCATGCAGTCCAAGTCCGTGTTCGTGGATGTCGCCGCTTATACCATGGCGTGTCTGGTGGGTATCTCCCGGGTCCATGACAACAAGCATTGGGCTTCTGATGTCTTCCTCGGCTCGGTGCTGGGGTATTTTGTCTCCAGAGAGATTGTCCGCCTCAACCGGCCTGAATCAAAGAAGACTTTGAGCGTCGGCTTCAACTGTTCCGGAGGCCGCCAGGCCCTGACCTTGAGCCTGACCTTTTGAAGCGATGGACCTATGAGAAAAGTCTTAGGAAAGCGCCCATGATAAAGCCGATGGTGGGGTGCCTCATCGTTTTGTGGTTCCTGCTCCCCTCGGTTTTCGGTGTTGAGAATCAGTCCTTTCGGTTCCCTGGCGGGACCGAAGTCGAGATCATCGCCCCGGTCCTTGAGCCCGGCCAGATCATCTTGGCTCGCCTCGGGAAAGCGCCCGGCATCAGGAAGCTCTCGGTCCGCTTTGCCGATGCCGTTTATGAATGTGAGCCCCGAGAGCAGGCGGATGGGGCGTTCATCCTGATCGGAATCGATCTGGGCCTTAAACCGGGCCCATACGATTTGGAGATGACCGTTTTCCCCCGGGACGGCCGGGCTGAAAAGCTGTCCCATCGGCTCCTCGTCGGCGAGAAGGGTTTCCCCGTCAAGAAGCTCTGGGTCAAAGAGGAATTCGTCAGGCCGCCCCCCGAGGTCCAGGACCGCATCAGGCGGGAGGCTGAGATCCTGGAGATCGCCTATAGCGTCAGCAGCACCCAGTGGCTGGGGCAGGGGCCCTTTGAACGGCCACATCCGGGAGACATGGCGCCCAATTTCGGAGAAAAGAGAGTCTATAACAACGTCCCGCGGTCGACCCATTCCGGCGTCGACATCGCGGCGCCTTACGGCTCCCCGGTCCGGGCCTCAAACTCGGGCCGGGTCGTTTTGGCCAGGGACCTCTATTTTTCCGGGAAAACGGTCATCATCGACCATGGACTGGGACTTTTCACTTTCTATTGTCACTTCTCCGATCTCAAGGTGAGCCGGGGAGATATGGTCAAGAAAGGAGAGGTCATCGCCCTGGCAGGAAGCACAGGACGTTCCACGGGCCCGCATCTCCATTGGGGCGTCAAGCTGCTGAACAGCCGGGTCGACCCGGCCTCCCTCCTTGCCTTGGCGTTGCCGGAGTAGTCCTCATCAGGCGTATTTCTATAGGGGAATTCGGAGACGAATCGCGCCACTGGCTCCCGGTTGACATCGGCGCCTGCCCTTCCTATAGTATTACCCTATTTTATTGCCACAGTTGCCGCGAATGAAGACATCGATCCTCGACCTTTCCCTGGCCGATGCCATCCGAGCCGCCTACAAGCTCGGCCAGGAGGATGAAGCCTTGGAGCCTATCGTCAAAGTCGACGCTTCCGGGAGGCCTATTGGCCGGATAGGCGACGGCGACAGCGTCATTTTTTACGATATCCGGGGGGAGCGCGAGGTCGAACTGACCAGGAGCCTTATCGACCCGGACTTCCCTCATTTTGACCGCGGCCAGGCTTTGCGGCTTCGTTTTGTCACCATGATCACCTACGATCCCTCGCTCTCTGTCGGCGTCGCTTTCCC
>DAIPLF010000281.1:0-3753 GCA_036769375.1 Candidatus Aminicenantota bacterium
CCGTAGCCTTCGAGGACGACGATCCCGAGGGCATAGAAGAACTCGGCGATATCCTTGGCCAGCGGCGCGCCGCCCGAGACAAAGAAGTTGACCCGGCCCCCGGTTTTATCCAGGATCTTGGAGAAGACCAGCCTGTGGGCGATGCCCAGGCGCCGGCGCAGAGATCCCGGGATCGGCTGCTTCTGGAGCCTCAGTTCGCCGCAAGCCTTGCCGACCTTCAGAGCCCAGAAGAAGATTTTCTTCTTGAGGGAAGATCCGGTCAGAACATTGTCCATGACCCTGGCGTAAATCTTTTCGAACAGCCGCGGCACGCTGATCATGATTGTCGGCTTCACTTCCTGCAGGTCTTGGGCCACGGTCTCGATGCTCTCCGCATAGGCCATGGAGACCCCCCGGGACATGAAGGCGAAAGTGCCGAGCCGCTCCAGGACATGGGAGAGAGGGAGGAAGGACAGGTCCGTGTCTTTGGCGCCAAAGGGGATGATCGAGGCCAGCGACTCGACGTTGCTGGCGAAATTGGCGTGACTCAGCATGACCCCCTTGGGGATGCCCGTGGTGCCGGACGTGTAGATGATCGAGGCGATATCATCCGGCTTGACGGCTCTGGCCGTCATCTCGAAGAGGCGGGGGTCGGCCCGGCGGGCCTTCTCCCCTTCCTCTTTGATCTTCTCGAGGGAGAGGACGCCTTCCGCCGGCTCGGCCTCAAAAGAGACAAATTGACCGACTTGGGGAAGTCTTTTTTTCACCCCGGCCGTCTTCTCCCAGAGTTTACGGTCAGAGACGATCACGACCTTGGCATCCGAGTCATTGATGATGTACTGGATCTGTTCCGGGACCAGAGACGTATAGATGGGGACGGTGATCGCACCGAGACTCAGGACAGCATAGTCGGTCATCGCCCACCAAGGGCTGTTTTCTGCCAGGAGGATAACCTTGTCGCCGGCGACGACGCCGAGGCTTCTCAAGCCCAAGGCTATCCGCTCTACTTCTTGCCGCACCGTTTCCGTGGACAGGCCTTGGTACACGTCGTCTTTCTTATAAAGCAGGAGGTCCGGTTTCTTGTAGGCTTCCGTCAACGCGAGGAAGAAACGGGGAATTGTCTGCATCGCAGCCTCCTCCGATAGATCGAACATCACCTATATACTCAAATTGCCAGGCCAAGTCCATCCTGCAGGCGTTTTTATCCTCCTTCGAGCGTTCCGGAGATCGCCGGCGCGTCCGCGGCTATCCCGGAATGGCGAGGACGAGGGCGCAGCTTCCAGCGCCAAAGTCCCGGCGCTCCACTTCCCGGAGCCCGTTTTCTTTGAGCAGCGAACGCAGGCCGCCTCGCCGGAGGAAGTCGCGGCCGTTCCGGAAATGACCGCGGCCCGCCAAGCGCTCGACGGGGGAAACATAAAGTGTGGCCAGCCTTGATAACCCGTCCCACGGGCTTTCAAAATCCACGAGGACGATCCCTCCCCCGGGGGCCAGGATCCTTACCGCCTCTTTGAGCAAGCCGGCTCTGAACGCAGGCTCCCTTTCGTGCAGGGCGAAGGAAACAACGATGCCCCGGAAAGCGGCGGGCCGAAACGGGGTGCGAACGGCGTCGGCGCAGAAGAAAGGAATCCCCGACTGCCGGAAGGCCGCGTATTTGAGCATCTTGAGGTTGATATCCAGCCCCACGATGGTTCTCCCCGGCTGCCTCAGGAGCCCGGCCTGGGTGCCCGGACCGCAGCAAAGGTCGAGCAAGGGAAAAAGGTCGTTCTTCAGAATAAGGTCGCAGACTCCCCTGCGGATCCCCCGAAGCGGGAGGTCGAGAACTCCCGTGTAGAGCCTTCCCGGCAGGTAGGAGCGGCCTCTTGCCATGATCAGAGGCGAAATTAGCACATCGCTCGTCCTGATGTCAAAAAACTTACTGCCCTGGGGACGGGAGAAGGGGCGCAAGAGTCCAGGAAGTCGGGCTTGTCAAAACGGCGCCAAAGCTATAACCTAGTAGGGATTCAAAGCGAAGAGATGGCTTACAGGATCACGATCACCTCTAACGGCCAGACGATCTCCGCCGAGAAAAAAGACATTCTGGCCGATAGGCTCCAGCAAGCAGGCGTGCCGCTCAACCTTTACTGCAACAGGCGCGGCCTCTGCGGAAAATGCTTCGTCGAGATCGTGAGCGGCCCGCGGCCCGACGCGGGAGAGAAGGAGAAGTCCTGGCTTGGGCAGAAGGGCCTGAGCGCCGCTCACCGGCTTGCCTGCCAATACGAGGTTGAGGGTGACCTCGTGATCAACGTCCCGATCTCTTCCCTTAAGCCTGACGTCCCAATCCTTCCCTCGATCCCCCGCTCTGGGGTCGTCCCCGACCCTGCGGTCAAAAAGTATTACCTCGAGCTTCCGCAACCGGAGATCTCTTCTCCCGGCTCGTCATTCGAGGGGATTCTCTCAGGCCTGGGAGAGAAATCTTTGAAGGTCTCTTTGGGGGCCTTAAGCGGGCTGGGGCGAATCCTCAAGGATTCGGGTCGGAAGGTGACCGTGACCGTCCATGAGGAATCTGAAGTTATCGCCGTCGAGCCGGGCAACACCCTCGGCCAGAACTTCGGCCTGGCCGTGGACGTCGGAACGACGACCCTGGTCATGGAGCTCGTCGACGTCGAGACCGGAAGGACGCTGGACCTGGAGGCGGCCTTCAACAGCCAATCCAAACGCGGAGCCGATGTCATCTCCCGCCTCACCTATGCGCTGGCGGAAACGAAGAAGGCGGCCGAACTCAGGGGACTCGTCCTCGAAACCCTCAACCAAATGGCCCGCCGGCTCTTCGTCCGGAACAAGATCTCTCCCGGATCTGTCTACGAGGTCGTTCTTTCCGGGAATACAGTCATGGGCCACCTCCTCCTTGGAATCCCGGTCGATTCCCTGGCGACGGCCCCTTATCAGGCGGTTTTCTCGAGGCTGCCCAGCCTGGGTGCCCAGGAGGTCGGGCTGGCTATCCATCCGCAGGGAAAGGCCTACCTGGCGCCGAATATCCAGAGTTTTGTCGGCGGGGATATATCATCCGGAATCCTGGCGGTGCAGCTGGCTCGTCGGATGGGCCACTGGCTTTTTATTGACCTTGGCACCAACGGCGAGATCGTCCTCAAAGCCGGCGAAAAGCTCATCGCCACCTCAACGGCCGCCGGCCCGGCCTTCGAAGGCATGAATATCAGTTGCGGAATGCCGGCCCTCGCCGGAGCTATATACAAGGCCGAGGACACAGGTTCCATCGAGACGTCGACGATCGGCAACAGCCCCGCCCAAGGCGTTTGCGGAACCGGGCTCATCGACCTCATCGCTGCGTTTCTGGCCCGGGGCGAAGTGGCGCCTGGAGGGGCGATCCGGAATCCTGAGAAAAGGCTTCCGGTTGCCCCGGGCATCGTCCTGACCCAGGACGATGTCAGGCAGATGCAGCTTGCCTGTGCCGCGATCAAGAGCGGCCTCCGTCTCATGCTCAAATCCAATGGCCTGTCCATTGAAGACCTGGAGGGAATTTTTATCGCCGGGGCCTTCGGCAGCTACCTTAACGTCAGGAATAGCATGGCGCTTGGCTTGCTGCCGCGGATGGACGAAAAACGCGTTGTCTTCGTCGGCAACGCTTCGCTCGCCGGCTCCCGGCTTCTCCTTGTGGCCCAGGAGGCTCGCCGGGAGGTCGAATCCCTGGTCCAGAGGGTTCGCTACATGTCGCTGGCGTCTGAACGGCAGTTCCAGGATTTCTACATTCGGGCCCTGGAATTCGCCAGCTGGCCCTAA
>DAIPLF010000282.1:0-3724 GCA_036769375.1 Candidatus Aminicenantota bacterium
GAGGCAAAGATCCTTTTGATCTCTCCGCTTTTCAGCTCGAGGGTGTAAAGCTGATAGCCCGTCTTCTTCTGGCTCTTGGGGCTCGCTGAAAAGACGATCATATCTCCCTTCGGTGAAAAACACGGGTAGTAATCATAAGTAGAGCTGCGGTCCTTGGTCAGATTGGCCTTCTGGCTGCCGTCTGAATTCATCAGGAAAATATCTCCCAGACCGTCGTCCTCAAAACAGACGTAGGCGACTTTCTTGCCGTCAGGAGATACCTTGGGCCGGCAGCTTCCCGATTTCGTCAAGTCCGTGTACTCGCCGCTGTTGACATTGTACTTGGCCACGAACCAGCCCATTAGAGCCTTGGCCGTGAAATAGATCTCCCCCCCCTTCCTGTTCTCGAAAGGCACGATGGTGGTCCTGTAGGGGACCCCAGGAAAGAGCGGCAGCGAGCGGCCGGAGCCGATGTCCAGTTTCATCGTCTGCCACGAGTTCCGCCCGGTTTTGAGGTCGTAATAGATGAACCGGTCATCGGCGCTCCAAGAAGGGGACACCTCATCGCGGGCGTCCTGGGTCATCCTTTTGACCTCGCGGGTCTTCAGATCCATGACGTGGATGTCAAAGTTGCCGCTTCGATCGGACGTGAAGACGATGAATTCACCCTTTGAGTCGGGCACCGGCCACTCGTCCGTGGCCGGGTCTTCCGTCAATTTCGTCAATTGGTCCCGGGTCAGCAGGTAGATCTCCGCGTTCCCTTCAAAATTCGAGGTAAAGACGACCTTGGAATCATGGTCGAACTTGGCGACATATCCCGGTCCCGGGAGGCTCAGGCCCGACGCCCAGGCCAGGAGTAAACCCATTGACAACGCTTTGATTGTCATCCTCTTAGCTCAACCACCATTATAACAGGGGCAGCAGCAATTTCCTAGGCGGAGGGCCCGGGATGGATCCGGCTTTTCAGGCCCAGTTCTTTTCTGCCCTCTCCATTTGACGCCCTCCGACGGGGGACAGTATAATGGCCTGCTTCGTTGCGGAGGAAAGATTGAATCGCTGGAAGCTGCTGTTCGCGATATTCGCCGTCACCTTTTCCACCATGCTCGTTGAAGTCTTGCTGACCCGGGTCTTCTCCGTGATCTATTTCGGGCAATTCGCCTTCCTGATCATCTCTCTGGCACTATTCGGCTACGGGCTGAGCGGGGTCTATCTGGCGTTGCGGAGAGTGTCCCAGCGAGCCGACCCGTCGGCCCGGCTGGCCCGCTTCCTTTTGTATTTCCTGGTCTCCCTCCCTCTCGCCTATAAAGCCACGCTGGTTTTCAGCATCGATTTCCTCCGTCTTTTCGATCCCTTCGGCAATTTCCTGAACCTCGTCGTCACTTTTGTGGTCTTGCTCTTCCCGTTTTTCTTCGGCGGCGTCGTCCTGGCCCTGATCTTCTCCAATTTCTCCGAGAATATCGGCCGCCTCTATTTCGTCGACTTGACCGGAGCGAGCCTCGGTTCCCTGGCTATCATCCCGCTGATCCCCCGTTTGGGGCCGAACCGCATTCTGGCCCTGCTCTTTTTGCTCCTGGCGGTCGCCTGGTTCTCCCTGGCCGGAGGTCGCCGGCTCTCCCGCATCCTCGTCTCCGGCGCCCTGCTCGCCTCTTTCGTCGTCATGTTCCGCTATGAGCAGGAGATCTTTCCCCTCATCCCCAAGCTCGTCGAAGTCAAGAGGCACTACAACGCCCAGCTGGAAGCCGGCCGCATCGAGTACAGCCGCTGGAGCACGATCGATAAGATCGACGTGGCCCCGTGGAGGCAGAACCGCAAGGTCATCTGGATCAACGGCGGGACGATGCAGTCCTTCCTCCATAAGTTCGACGGCAACCTCGCTTCCCTGAAGCCGATCGAGTGGAACCCGGCCTCGCTTCCGTACCAGGTGGCCCGGCCGGGCTCGGCTGTCATCATCGGGTCGGCCGGAGGCTATGAGGTTCTTTGCGCCCTGTCCCATGGTTTCAAGAGGATCGTGGCCATCGAGATGGACCCGGTCATCTGCGACTTGCTCAAGAAGGAATATGCCGAATTCACCGGGAACATCTTTCATCTGCCCCAAGTGACCCTGCTGGCGGACGAAGGCCGGAGCGCCCTGAAACGTCTGGACCGGAAGTTCGATGTCATTCAGATGGTCAACTCGCACAACGCCGACTCGCTGCTTTCCGGAGCCCTGAGCATTTCGGAGACTTACATCTATACCGTGGAGAGCTTCAAGGACTACTGGGATCACCTGCAGCCCGGCGGGTTCATCTACATCCTCCATTGGAACGGAGAGCGGCTGTTCGCCACGGCGTTGCAGGCTCTAAAGGACATGGGCGTCGAGCGCCCGGAGGAGAAATTCTTTATCATCCAGTATGCCGGCGGGTTCAATCATTTCTTTTTAAAAAAAGGCGAGTACTCCGCGTCCGACTACGAAACACTCAAAGCCGCCGTCGGGAAAAACGGCCGGGTCGCCTACTCGCCCGACAAGCGGGAGGACAATCTCTACTACCGCATGATGGACGACCTGGAGACAACCTGGCGAGGCTCGTCCGTCAACATCGCTCCCGTCTATGACAATTCGCCCTACTTCAACCAGCCCAACAAGATCGGCCAATTCCGTTTTGGCAATATCCAGATCCAAGGAATGGGAGAGAACATCGTTCAATCCTCCCTTGTTTATTCCAATTCCATTTACCTGTCCATCCTCGGATTGTCGCTTCTTTTCTCTTTTGGACTCATTTTTCTTCCGTTGAGTCGGAAATCGGCCGGGGCGGGACAGAAATCCTTGATCTCCTACTTCTTTTTCATCGGCCTGGGTTTCATCATGGTCGAGATCATCTTCATCAAGATCTTTCAGCTTTTCCTCGGCAGCCCGGCCATCTCCATCTCCATCATCATCTTTTCGCTCCTGGTCTCATCCGGCGTCGGCAGTTTGTTTTCCCAGCGCTTCAGCCGGCTCCTGGGAACCCGCCTGGCCATGGTTTTTTCCGTTTTTCTGGCGGTCCTGTTCATTATCTACGGATTCCGCCTGTTCTGGCTCCTCGACCGGCTCATCTTTTTGCCGTTTCCCCTGCGCATCGCCGTGTCCTTTGTCCTCATATCGCTGGCCGGTTTCTTCATGGGCTCTTTCTTCCCCGAGGGAATACGCCGGCTGGGCGAAAAGAACAAGTTGATGATCGGCTGGGCCTGGGGGGCCAATTCCTTCGCCACGGTGTTAGGATCGATCTTGGCGGTGATCGTTTCGATCAACTGGGATTTCACCCTCGTGCTTGCCCTGGCGGGGATCGCCTACCTTCTTGCTGGGGCGTGCAGTCTGGCCGCGGAGCGGAGGCAGCCGGCCTGACGTTTACTTGATATAGCCCAGGGCCTTCAATTCCTCGAGCCTCTTCCTGTCGAGCTCCGGATTCTCCTTCCCCTGCTGGTGCCTCATCCGGGTATAGAGCGCCGTCCGCACCGGCCGGACCTCCGTCAGGGCCTCGAGGAGAGGCTTCCCGTCCATGTCCGCGCCCACCGGAAGGCCCTTGAGATAGAGGATCGTCGGGGCGATGTCGTAGACAGAGGCCTCGATCCGAAATCCTCGCTTGACGTCCGGCCCAAGCAGGGCAAAGATGCCGTCCGGCGGAGGAGTGCCTTGCGGCAGCCCATAGTGGGTATAGCCCTTCGAGGACATCTGGAATCCGTGGTCGGAGGCAATGAGGAAATAGGCCTTTTCCATCCTGGCGCGCTC
>DAIPLF010000283.1:0-3700 GCA_036769375.1 Candidatus Aminicenantota bacterium
CTGTCTCCGAAGCGAGATCGCAGTTCGTCATCTCTCCTCAGGGGGACATCCCTCATCCCGTCACCATCTCCAAGGGATTTCCCCTGGCCAACAGCTTTGCCTATTATTACGGGCTGGCCCTGCAGTATGCCCAGGTCAATAACCCGGCCGGAGCGGAAGCGAATTTCGAAAAGACAATCGCCCTCAACCCGCAGTACTACGAGGGAATCGTGGGCTATGGGGAATTCCTCTTGAGAACGGGGAAATATGACCGGGCCAGGGAGATCATCGAGCACGTAGCCGACGTGGAGGCCCGCCAGTTTGACTACCGGCTCGTGCGGGGAAGGGCGTTTGAAGGAAAGGGCGAATATGCCGCGGCCATCGCCGAGCTGGTGGCGGCCAACAGGATCTACAACAGCGATACCCGGGTGCTCAATTCCCTTGGATTCTGCTACTACAAGACAGGCGAGAAAAAGGGGGCGCTCGATACCCTGAATGCGTCCCTCCGCCTCAACCCCCAGCAGAAGGAAGTTAAGGAGCTCCTGGCGAAAGTCGAAAGAGAGCTGAAGTAACTACAGCCTGATCAAACCCGAATGGACGTCTGTCCGGTTGGCCATCCGGTCGGCCACCTGAATGATGATGAAATAGGTGCCGGGCTTGAGCTGGGGGAAATTCAGCGAGATCCGCGTCTCCTTCTTGATCAGGTCGAGCGTCTTCCCTTCGTCGAAGGCCTTGTTCGAAGCTTCGTCGAAGATCGTGATCTTCACGTCAGCCAGACCGCTGGTCTTGTCATTGACCTTGGTCATTTGATAGTGAAGGAGGGCGAAGCTGACCTTCTGGCCGCCGGCCTTGAAGTCGGCAATGGCGATCGGGGGGGGCCCGGCAGCGACGAAGTTCTTCAAGGAAATGACCTCGACCCCGCTTCTTTTGACCTTGACCTCGAGATCCCTTTTATTCTTAGCCGAGCTCTCTTTGGGTGAATAGACGAGAAGGTAATGGTAGTCCTCGAGCTGGGCGGCCTCTTTTAGAGCCTCCGCCGGCTGGTTGTTAAGGGCCAGGTAGCCGCCCGTCGCCTCGCTGATTTTCTTCAAGCTTTCCTCGTAATCGCCAGCGACCTCCTTGAGCTCAAAGTCCTGGTCGGCCAGCGTCCGGAACGACTTGAGCAGGATGAGGTGAAAGGTGATATCGTCACTCAAGAACACATCCCTTAACGAGTCCGAAGAGATGGAATGAGAGAGGTCAAAGCTGCGCTGGAGATCGTTCATCCGGGCCTGGACGTTCCGGGCTTTGGCTTGCTGCTCGGGCTCGATCTGTTCCCCTAGAAACCTCGACATTTCCCTGTCCAGCCGGGAGGCGTTCTTGATCATGGGGAACATATCCCGCTGCTGGAAACATATGGCCCACTTGTCTCCCTCGATTGACCTCACCCTCTGGACGAGATCCACGTAGAAACCGGCATCCGGCATGAGGTACTGGCGGTGGTATTCGTCCCAGACCTGAATGTATTTTTCGACGTAATGCAGCATATGATCAAGCAGAGACATTTTGCCCGGTATGATACCTTGGAGCTGGCCTATGAGATCATCAGATTCATAGCGAAGATCCCTGAACATTCTCAGCGTGTTCCCGGTGGATATCGCCTTGAATTTTTGAAGCGATTCCTTGAGGCTTCTGACGAGGTCATCCGTTTTCTTCCCGCGCTCGACAGAGAGAACCCGGTCCTCGGTTACGGCGATGATCTGGTCATCGGGCTGGAAGACCTCGCTGAAGAAATAGTCAATGGCTTGGCCGATGGCATCGTTGTAGTCAAAGACGTTGAAGATCAGGATGAAGAGCCTCTTTTTCGGCCGCGGTTTCTCCGCCGGCGCCGGCACGGTCTCCCCGGCGGCGATGGTCCGGGAGATGATCTCAAACTGGGTGATATCCTGGAGGACACCGTTCTCGGTCAGCTCGAAATCGTCCTTGGTTAGGTCTCTGACGGTTTCGCCCTTGAGCAGGACGCGGACCGGGACCTCGACGGCCGTGACCGTCACCTCTTCCTGTTCCTGAGGGCTATCGTTGGCCGGAGCCAAGGACGGCGCGAGTCCGAGCACCAAAAAGAAGGCCAAGAGACAGGTGATCCATCCCCGACGCCGTTCTCGGCCAGAATCCGAGCTGGATGCTGCTTTACGTTTCATTGCGTCTTCCCCTCCAGGGAGAGCCTATATCACTTTCGGGGGGATTATGTCAAAAGCACGCTTCCCTGTTGTTTCGCTCCGGAAGTTGTGGTAGGTTCTCATTCTCCCTCGAGGACCCAATGATCCGAGTCGGCATCGACACCGGCGGGACCTTTACCGATTTCGTCTTTTTGGACCCGTCCCGCCTGTGGATCCACAAGGTCCTTTCCACTCCCCATGATCCTGCGCTGGCCATCGTCCGGGGTCTCGAAGAGGGCGGAGTCTCAGCCGCCGGGTTCGAGGTCATCCACGGCTCGACCGTCGCCACCAACGCCCTCCTCGAGCGTAAAGGAGCGAGGATCGCCTTCCTGACCACGGCGGGTTTCGAGGATCTGCTCGAGATCGGCCGGCAGACACGGCGCGAGCTTTATAACCTCATGGTCGAAGAACGCAGGCCATTGATCCCGCGCCGTCTCTGTTTCGGCATCAGGGAGAGGACCTTGGCCGGCGGCCGGGTCGAAAAGCCGGTCAACCCAGGCCAGATCGAGGAGATCATCAAGCGGCTGAAGAGGGCAGGCGTCGAATCGGTGGCGGTCTGCTTTCTCCATGCCTACGCCAACCCGGCCAACGAGAAGCGGGTCTGCCGAATGCTCGAGGAGAAGGGCCTCTCCTTTTCGGCCTCCCATCGAGTGCTCCGGGAATACCGGGAGTTCGAGCGGGCCAGCACGACGGCTGTCAACGCCTATGTCGCACCTCATATGGAGAGCTACCTCGGACGCCTGGAAAAAGAGCTCAGCCCGAACCCGGTCCGCATCATGCAGTCGAACGGCGGGTTCATCTCGGCCCGGAGCGCCAAGGACAACCCCGTGTGCACCATCCTGTCCGGACCGGCCGGAGGAGCCGTCGGAGCCAAAGAAGTCGCCGCCGCCGCCGGGTTCTCCAATATCATTTCCTTCGACATGGGCGGAACCTCGACGGACGTTTCGCTCTGCGCCGGGGACATTTCCGTATCGACGGAGTCGACGATCAGCGACCTCCCGCTTCGCCTTCCCATTATCGACATCCACACGGTCGGTTCGGGAGGCGGGTCGATCGCTCACCTTGACCGGGGGGGCGCCCTCCGAGTCGGGCCTCAGAGCGCCGGAGCCGACCCCGGGCCGGCATGTTACGGGAAAGGCGACGAGGTGACGGTGACTGACGCCAACCTCCTCCTGGGCCGGCTCGACCCGGACCGGTTCCTGGGTGGGACGATGAAGCTCTTTCCGGAGCGGTCGCGCCGGGCCCTGGAGAGGTTCGCTTCCCGCCTGAAATTCGACGCCCGCGCTCTGGCTGAAGGGATCATCCGGGTGGCCGACGCGACCATGGAGCGGGCCGTCCGCGTGATCTCGGTCGAGCGCGGGTTCGACACCCGCGATTTCGCCCTCCTCTCGTTCGGCGGCGCCGGCGGCATGCATGCCTGCAGCCTCGCCCAAAAGCTCCGCATCCCGACGGTCATCGTCCCCAAGAATGCGGGTGTCCTCTCTGCTCTGGGAATGCTCCTTTCCGATACGGTCAAGGACTATTCT
>DAIPLF010000284.1:0-3697 GCA_036769375.1 Candidatus Aminicenantota bacterium
TCCAAGACCAGTCCTTGAAGCCGGCCCTTTCCCCGTCCCCCCTGGGCGGCCATCTGCTGAGCGCCGATAAGGAATGACAGGATAATTCCCAAAGCGATGAACCATCGGGATGTCCTCATAAATGCCTCCATTCTTTTCAAACCGTTACTTTTATCCGTTTCCTGACCTGGTTCTGGTCGGTCAGGTTTTTCATGGTAAGGGCGACCTGATAATTCCCCGGGCTGAGGCTGAGGGGGATCTCGGCAGACCATTTCCGGCCGCGGTGTTCTTTGAATTGCTCCTGCGTCAGCGAGAGAGGGTATGTCTTCGCGCCTTCCAGGATTTTCTTGTCGGCCGCGTCGTAGACTTCCCAGATGAGCTCAAAGTTCGCTTTGAACTCCTTCCCTTCGGCCGAGAACCAGATGTCTTCGTACGGTATGGATACAATGACGAGCCTCCCGCCTTCGGACGTTTTCCGGACATCGACATCAAAGTCGCCTCCGGACTCTTCTTCGCCAGCCGTAGGGTGGGACCTGAGTTGCTGCTGGGCGACGTTGATCTCGGATATCAGGCGAGCGCTCTCCGCCAGCAGCTCGAAGTTGCCGTTGACGCGGGAGTCGATAAAATAAAGCTCGTAAAAGCCATAACGCCAAACCTCGATCGGCCGGGTGAAGTTGAAATAACCCTGGGGGTACTGTTCCCGCTGCTCCGGCGGGCCGAGCAGGATGTAGACCCGTCCCCGGTCGGTGAGCCAGCCCGTACCGGCGGCTTCGGTAAAGAGGTGTTTGGCCTCGGCGATCCGCTTCATGTACTCGACTTTGTACTCGTTGACTTCGGTGTCGGGATCGGAATCACGGCTCTTCCAGAACTCCTCGATGAACCGGGACCGTTCGGAGGAAGGCAGGGCGAGGAAAGCCTTTCTCTCCTTTCCGCTTATGATATAGCGGACATTGGAGAGGAACTCCTGCTCTTCCGGAGCAATGTCTTTCGGCATCCGCCCGGCTGAACAGGAGAGAAGAACGCTCAGTCCGACGGCCAGGACGGCCCATCGTATTTTCATTTTTTCTCCTTGAGGGACTCCAGCTTATCCCTGAGCTTCTCCTGTCCGGGGCTGATCTCCAGGGACCTTTGCCAGGCAATACGGGCCTCTTCCCAGTTGCCGAGCTGATAGTAGCAGTCGCCGACGGCATTAAGGACATTTATGTTAGCCCCGAAGTGGGCGAGATACTCCTTATAGCGGGCGATGGCATCGGCCAGCTCACCCAGCGCCTGGGAGGCCTGGCCCAGGTCAAGCAGAAAATCGTATTTCGCTTCGGTCTGGAGGAACGGGCCGGCCACTTCCTTGACCTTTTGATATTCCTTGTCCTCCATCAGGACGCGGCAGTAATCCAGGGCGTACTGGCTCGTCGCCGGGCTGCGGCGGTAGGCTTCGCCGAGGTTGGCCTTGGCCCGGGCGCGATCTTTGCTGTTCGAAAATTGGTTCCCCAGGATGTTGGCGATGAGCGGGTCTGCGGTCGGGGGGAGCGGGAGGGAGAGAACCCAGGGCCTGGGCAAGACAGGCAGGTGAGAGATGAAGAAATCGGCCTGCTCGGACAGGACTTCTTTCTGGTCTCTGTTCAAGAGCGAGACTTTGACCCGGTAATAGGCCGAATTCAGGCCGGCCAGGGAGAGCTCTTCCAAGATGTCAGGCTTGCCGGAGCACTCCGCCAGGGGCTTGGACGTCGAGGAGACTTTCTGCCCCTCCCTGAGTATGGCAAAATCAAGGACTCCATCTTCGCTAAGGTCTCGGTCGAGTCCCAGGACCTGGAAGTAGACATAGAGCTTGTCCTGTAATGTGAAGTCGTTTCTGGGCGAGGGCACGACTTGGGTGTCCCCGATCAGGAAAGGCTTGTTCTGTCCCCGGTAAGCGGAATTGGGGATAACCTTGTTGGCCAGGATAAGAGGGCTGAGGCGGGGCCCGGACAGAGGGGCTACGGTGATATCCTGCTCTAACGAGGTGAACTCTTTGGACATGGTGTTCTTAACGAGGATGTTGAGCTTGTAGCGGCCTTCGATGAGCGGGAAGATGTCCTGGAAGCTGAAGAGCTTGGGTCTGACGCTCTCTACCTGCTCGCGGCTGAAATCGATCGGCACGGACCGGTCGAACTGGTAGATCGTGTTTCCCGCCAGGTCTGTTGCCTTGCCGTTGACCTCGAGGTTGGCCCGGAAACGCTCGCCCACCTGGACGAAGGTGAGCTTGGACGGTTCGATGAGATAATGGACGAAGGCGAGGCCGCTCTTTTCCCGGATGACCGCGGCCAAAGATTCGCTCCCAATGTAGTTCGCCGAGTAATCGACCTCCACGATGTCCTTATAAGCGAGGAGCTTCTCGGCATAGGCATCCTTGACCGACTCTCGAGGGATGCCGGGGATCTTGCTGGAGACCAGGATCTCGGAAGCTATGGAGGGGGAAAGGATCCGGCCGGACTCTTCGGGTAGGAAGGAAAGGGAAGCGTCGGCGATGCTGGGGTCGACGTTCAGAAGTTCGTTGTAAGCCGATGTGTAGTCAGACACGTCGCCCCTGTAATGGATCAGCAGGCTGGCCGGGCCGTCCTGGATAGGGGAATAGATCTCGTACTCCCCGGTACCTGAGGGCTTGAAAAACATGATGTAGAACGAATTGGGGATGCCGTACTTGGCCATTCCACTGTAGAACCAGATGACCACCGGGTAGATCTCGGTCAAGTTTTCGAAGCGGTCGATCTGCTGGGGCGGTCCCAGGATGATGTGAAGACGGCCCATGTCCGACCGCCAGCCGGCGCCCGGGCCCTCTTTTCCTAAGTACTGATTGGCGTAGGCGAGCCGCTTGTAGTGTTCGACCTTGAATTCGTTCTCCGGGGTGAGGGGATCGGGGTCGCGCTGCTTCCAGAAGGCGTCGATGAAGATCTCCCTCTCGCGGTCGGTCTCGAGCTGGAGGAAGACGTCCTTCTCCTTGGGAGTTATGATATAGACGACCTCCTCTTCCAGCCACTTGCGGTAAGTCACGGGAAGGTCCTTGGGGGATATCTTTTTCTGGGCGAAGGCGAAAGAGAGGCAGGCGAGGAGAAAGGAAAGGGCGAAAAGACAGAAAAAGACTCTTCTTTTCACGGCCATATTATACAACTTTCTCTCGGGGTATCAAGTGCGCGCGAACGGCTTCGGCAACTCCTTCTATTTGATTAAACTTGTCCGGGAAGAAAAAAGATGCATCGTGCCGGCCCAAAGCAAGGCGCGGGTGCCCCATAAGGTATTGTGCCTCCAGGAGAGATAGTCTATAATCACTGAATACTTTGGACGGAAACGACTATGGCCGACAAACCGGATTTCAAGAGCACGCTCAACCTGCCCCAGACGCCTTTTTCCATGAAGGCCAAGCTCGCCCAGAAAGAACCCGAGATGCTCAAGAGATGGGCGGCTATGGACCTCTACGGCCGCATCCTTAAGAACAGGGAGAAATCCCCGGCCTTTGTCCTCCATGACGGGCCCCCCTATGCCAACGGCAGGATCCACCTCGGCACATCCCTGAACAAGATCCTCAAGGACTTCATCATCAAGGCCAAAACCATGGAGGGCTACAGGGCGCCCTATCTGCCGGGCTGGGACTGCCACGGCCTGCCCATAGAGATCCATGTCGACAAGCTCCTCGGAGAAAAAAAGAAGGACATGTCGATCATCGAGTTCCGGGAGGAGTGCAGGAAAT
>DAIPLF010000015.1:0-1377 GCA_036769375.1 Candidatus Aminicenantota bacterium
GGACCTCAGGGAATACTCTGGACAAAGTCAGGTATAAGGAAGAAAGGAATTGCCGCAGCTCCGGGCCGAGGACAGCCTCGGAAGAGGGGACGGGGAAAGACAAAACGCCCGAGGAGGTAAGGTGACGCCGGGCCAAAAGGAAGAACTCGAAGGTATAAAACCTGTTCACCTGGGCAGTGGACGGCTCCGGCAGGTTGAGCAGAAGGACATCGTATCTCTCTTTGGTCCGCTGGAGGAAGGTCCGTCCGTCTTGAAGGATGATATGGACTCGGTCAGCGGACAGGTTCGCCTTTTCTTCATCGCCAAGGAATTTCTGGGAAAGACGGATGATCTCGGGGTCGAGCTCGAGGTAGTCGATTTGAGCTGCGGGATACCTGAGCAACTCCCCCAGGCTCCCGCCTGCTCCTCCGCCGACGAGGAGGACCCGGCGGGCCGCGGACCTTTGGAGCATAGCGAAATGGACAGATTCCTCGGCTGCTCCGGGATCGGGGAAAGAATAGACGGGGGCGTTGTTGCTGTAAAGGGAGACCTGTTCCTGGGCCCGGATGAGTTGGAGCCTGCTGTATCGGGTATCGCGTGAGCTGATGAGCTCGAAGGGCTTCCAGTACACTCTCTGGCTGGGGAAATCGGCCAGCCAGAATCCGGCGAGAAGGATAGCCAGACCCAAGGCCCCGACAAGATAAGGCCATCGGCCGTCCGTCCAGAGGATCAAGAGGCCGACCGCGCCGGCGATGGCTGCGGCTGTCGCCCAGGACGAGGCCGTAAGAGACATGGCCAGATAGACGCTGGGCCCGGCCGCCACGGCGCCCAGGGATTCCAGGATATAAACCCGGCTGATATCCCCTGCCTGGCGGCTGACATTGATGACAAACAGAGCCCCTAAAGGGAAGCCGATCAGCAAGCACAGCCCGAGGGACATGAGGGTGACCGGGAAAAGCCCCACAATCTCGCCGGGCAAGAGATGGAAAAGGAAACGGGAATACCGGACCGCCAAAAGGGCGAAGGGGAAAAGGAAAAGGACGAAGAAATAGAGAAAAGTCGGGTCAGGCAGGGACTTTAGCTTGCCCGCGACCAGGCTCCCCAGGCCGACCCAGAGCAGCCAGCAGGCCAGGATAATGCCCAATGTCAGCTCGTTCCCGGAGAAATAGGCGGAGAACTCGCGGAGCAACAGGACCTGGAATGATGTCGCCAGGAGCCCCAGGAGAAAGGCTGGGAAGTCTTTTCTCAAGCCCAGACCCCGGGAATGGGGTTGTGGCAGGAGCGGCAGGCTCCCTTGGACATGGAAACCGACTTGACCTGCATCCCGAAGCGCTCAATGACGATATTCCGGCAGCGGGGGCAGTAGGTGTTTTCTCCTTGGTGACCGGGGACGTTGCC
>DAIPLF010000015.1:1477-13102 GCA_036769375.1 Candidatus Aminicenantota bacterium
TGGGAGATCTGCCAGTTCTGACAAAATTTGCAGTTCAGGTTGCAGCCGGCGGTGGCGATCGAGAAAGCGTCCGTGCCAGGCAGGAAATGGAAGAATGGCTTCTTCTCGATCGGGTCCACGTTGGCTGAACAGGCCTTGCCGTAGACCAGCGTATAGTAAGTCCCCCCATCGTTCTGCCGGACTCCGCAGTAGCCGCGCTCCTTGTCGCCGAGCCGGCAGAGGCGTGGGCAGAGGAGGCATTCGATTTCGCGGTCCGGGTGCTTTTTATAGTAGCGGGCTTCGACATGGGAAAGGTTAGCGATGTCCTGGAAATCCCAGGCCCGGGCCAGGGTGGCAGCCGCTCCGGTTCTTAATAAAAACCCGGTCCCGGCCAGGGTTTCGCAAAACCGCCGTCTCTTCATGGTTGCCCCCGTTCCCCGGCCCGATTAGAGTTCATCTTCGATAACCTCTATGGAATCGCTGTCGGCCCGGCCAAGGCCCAGCTTTTGGGCAGTGGCCAGAAAAACCGGCTCCCGGCCTTCTTCTTTAAGAGAGGGAAGACCTTTCTTCGACCGGAGCCGCTCGATCAGGCGCCAGCCCACCGCGTCCGCGGCCACGGGGTCCAGACTGAGGATGAGCGCGTCGCAGGGCTCCGCCCATTGGGTATGAAAAGAGGGGCCACGGTGATACTGGACGACAAGGGCATCAAGGATAGAAAGCCGGTGCTTGGCTTTGATGGGCTCGCTTTCAAAGAGCTCGGCGATGAACGGGTCACAGTGCGTATCGTGGTACTTGTTCGGGTTATGGATGGCCCCAAAGTAATTCTTCATGCCCGCCGTGATCCCGGCCAGACCATGGTCTTTAAGTATCGCCAGGCTGATCGACGCGGTCACGAAATTCGTCTGGATGGTCGAGAAAAGGCTGCCGATATTGCGGTGGGAAGTGATCTCAGTTTCATACCCGGCGCCGGCCGTATCGGTCGCGAATATCTTGAGTCCGGTCGGGCGGTCGGAGAGACGGTAGCCGGCCTCTCGGAGCTCCCGGTTGGTCCGGTCCCAGACGACGATGTTCCGCTCCGGCCAACCGTTCTTTATGAAGAGTTCGGCCAGGGATAAGGAAAGTTCGGGCCGGGTCGAGATCGTGCGGCCGCCGATCGTGTTGATCTTGACCCCGATCCGGGCGTCGCGGGCAAAGAGACGGGCCAACCCCTCTCCGGTTTCCCGGGTTCCGGTGAGTTTTCCAAACCCGAGGGACAGCATTCCCGAGAGCTTAGCCCGGTCCAGGTCCCCATTGGAGCCGGTCACACCCGGGGCTTTGATAACGATGACCTTGGACCCGTTCATCCTGTTACCAAGGTACAATTCTCTCGAAACCGTGTCAACATCGGGTCGTTCCCAGACTCCCAAAAGGTTTGCCAAACAGACCTTCCTGTATTAGAGTAGACGGGAAGACTGCAAAGCGGAGAAGAATCATGCCACCTGAGACAGCAAAGCCGGCCCTATGGCTGGGTTTATTTTTCGGGTTTGTATCCTTGGCTGCAGGCCAGGCCGTACCTCAATCCGGACTGAGGTCTCTACTGCCCGAACCATCCGGTTGGGCGCTGACCGAAGCGCCCTCCATCTACCTCCCGGGGACGCTCTTTGAGTACATCGATGGGGCGGCGGAGAACTATCTGAGTTACGGTTTTCGTGAACTCGTCGTGGGCAACTATAAGCAAGAGAAATCGGAGGCCGCCCTTACGCTTGAGATCTACGATATGGGGGACGAGGTCCGGGCCTTCGGGGTTTACAGTTCTGAGAGGTACCCGGAAAGCCGGTTTCTGGATATCGGCAACCAGGGCTACTATGAGGAGGGTGCGCTCAATTTCATCGTGGGCAGCTATTATGTCAAGCTCTTGTGCTTCGATTGCGGAGAGGGCGCCGAGCAGGTCCTGACGTCCATCGCCCGCGAAATCGAGAAGAAAGTCCCGAGCAAGGGCAAGCTCCCGCCTCTGCTCGGCCTCTTCCCTGGAGAGGGGCTGGTGGCCAAGAGCGAGAAGTTCGTCCTGCAGAACGTTCTCGGATACGGTTTCTTCCACCACGGTTACCTGGCAAGCTATAGAATTCAGGGGCAGGAGTTCGAGCTGTTCATGATCCAAGGGACGAGCGTCGAGGATGCTCAGAATATGTTGAAGCAATACCTGGACAGCCAGCAGGAGAGGGGGCAAGCCGGGCTGCCCATGGACCTCGGCATCCATGTCCGCGACCGCTATTCCGGCAATATCTATCTGACCCGATCCGGTAGCCTCATCCTGGGGGTTCTGAAGATCAAAGACGGGTTTGAAGACTTGGGCCGGAAGTACCTGGAACTCTTGGCGGATGCGGCCGGAACGTGAGCCCCGTTGGCGGCCGGGGAGATCCCCTCAGACGAATCAGGGCAGCGTGTTTTTCGCCAGAAAAGCCTTAAGCGTTTGGATTTCCGCTTCCAGGGCGCGAATCGCCTCTTGGGCGGGCCGGATTCGCTTCTCCCGTCCCGCTATCTCTAGAGAGAGGGCCACTCTCTGTAAGCGGGCAAGACCGAGGTTTGCCGAAGCGCCTTTGAGGCTGTGGCCCAGCTCGCAAACCTGAATGTAATCCTGGCGGGCGATCGCCTCCTCGAGGAGATGTTTCTTGTCGTCGAATTCCTGGAAATAGATCGTCAGAAGCTCCATCAGGAATGAGGAGTCGCCACCGATTCTGTTGAGAACTTCATCGAAGTCGATCGGCAGGAGTTTGTCCAGGTCGATTAAGTCAGGCATTCTCTTTCTCCCGTGCGCGTTGTCTAGCTTCTCCGGACACAATCACGCAGTTACGTCCCTGCTCTTTGGCCTTTAAAAGCGCTTTGTCGGCGGTCTTGATGAGCGCCTCGGGACTTGTCGCTTGCTGCAGGTCGGAAGTGGCGCAGCCGGCAGAGATGGTGATCGGGACAGCGTCGAGTTCGGTGCGGATTCTCCTGCCTCCCACGGCCAGCCGGAGCCGCTCGCCGACATTCTTGACCTCGGCCGCTCCGCAATTCGGCAGGATGACGATGATCTCGTCCCCGCCGTACCTTCCCATCTTATCTGATCTTCGCACCTTTCGTCTCAGGCGGGAGACCACCTGGAGGAGCGCCTGATCACCGATGGAATGGCCATAGAAATCGTTGATCTTTTTGAAATGGTCCACATCCAGCATGATCACGCTGGTAAATTTCTTCTCTCGGCGCCCCCGCTCCAGCTCCTCGCTGAGGAACCGGGTGATCTCGGCGCGGTTCCAGATCCTGGTCAAGCTGTCCCGGCTGGCCAGGTCTTTGAGCTGGTTCTGGATGAATAAGAGCTTGTCTTCGAGGTCGATGATGCGTCGGCCCGCCTTGAGGCGAGCCTTGAGCTCCAGAAAATTGACGGGCTTGGTCATGTAATCATCCGCGCCCGAGGAGAGACCGGCGATGATGTCCTGCTTGCGGTCCTTGGCGCTCAGCAGAATGATGTATGTATATTTGTATTTTTTGCGGCGGCGGATCTTGCGGCAGACCTCGACCCCGTCCATCCCCGGCATCATCCAGTCCAGGATGGCCAGGCGGAGGGTCTCGTCCTGGAGGGCTTGCCAGGCGGACGGACCGCTGCGCGCAAGGACGGTTCTGTAATCCCAGTTCTCGAGGTTTTTTTGGAGGATCCTCGAGCTGATCGGGTCGTCGTCGGCTATCAGGATCTTCATCGGCTTCCCCGGTCTCTCAGGTCTGCCGGGGTCCCGCCGACCGGGTGATTCTTGGCCGGCCGGCCGGCATTTTCTCCTCCCGCTGGATGGAGGCTCATGATCTTGGCGATGGTTTCGGTCAGTTGCTTGACGTTGAGGGGTTTGGCGATGTAATCGTCCATTCCGACCGCCAAGCATTTCTCGCGGTCTCCCTTCATGGCGTGGGCGGTCATGGCGATGATAGGAAGATGGAGCCCGGTCTCCCTTTCTTTAGCGCGGATCAGTTGGGTCGCCTGAAACCCGTCCATTTTCGGCATCTGGATGTCCATCAGGATGAGCTCGAAATTTTCCTTCTCCAAAGCGGCCAGGGCCTCCTCTCCGTTCATGACCCCCAAAACCTGGTGTCCCTGCTTCTCGAGCATGTAAATGGCCACCCTCTGGTTCACCAAATTGTCCTCAGCGATCAGAATGCGATGGGCGTGACGCTCGGCAAATCCACCCGGGTCCGGACCGAGGGCGGCCTCCTCCAGAGGCTTGGGTGCTAGACCGAGGACCTTGAGGAGGCAATTCCTGAGCTCAGAAGGCTTGATCGGCTTCCCCAGGTGAGCGGAGATCCCCACCCTGAGCCACGGGGAAGCATCGACCCGGCTATTCGTGGAACCCATCATCATGATGATGGACCGGGCCAGCTCCGGGTTGTCCTTGATATAGTCCAGGATGATAAAACTATCGTGCCCGGGGAGATTGGCATCCACGAGAATGACCTGAAAGGATTTCTTTCTCTCGGCGGCGTCATCCAGGATGACGATGGCCTCATCGGCGCTCGTCGCTTCCCTGACCTTGAGTCCCCAGTGTTTTCCCCATTCGCTGATGAAGCTCCTCGAGCTGGCATTGTCTTCGATCAGGAGCATGGGCAGGTCGGCGAAGAGCATCCTGGCCCGAACGCTGGGTTTTCGGTCTTCCTTTTTAGGGATCATAAAGCGGGCGGTGAAATTGAACTGGCTGCCCTTGCCCGGCGCGCTGTTTACCCAGATTCGACCGCCGAGAAGGTCCACGAGCTGAGAGGATATGGCCAGCCCAAGCCCGGTCCCTCCGTATTTCCTGGTCATGGAACTGTCGGCCTGGGCAAAGACATCAAAAATGACCCTCTGCTTTTCTTCCGGGATGCCGATCCCGGTGTCAGCAATCGCAAAGTGGAGCAGGATGGATTCCCCGTTCCTCGCCTCCTCTTCAACTGAGACAACGACTTCACCCCTTTCCGTGAACTTGACCGCGTTGCCGACAAGGTTGGTCAGGATCTGGCGCAGCCGTCCAGGGTCGCCGATGACGTCCGCGTCGAGTCCGGGAGGGATGGCGCAGACGAGGTCGAGTTTGTTCCTATGAGCTTGGATGGCCAGCGGTGCCAGGGTCTCGAACATGAGGTCTTCGAGGTTGAACGGGGTTTCTTCGATTTCCAGCTTGCGCGCCTCGATCTTGGAGAAATCAAGGATGTCATTGATCAGGGTCATCAAAGACTCGGCCGATGAGCGGATCCCCCGCAGGTATTCCCGCTGCTCGGGCGTCAAGTTGGTGTCAAGGGCGAGCTCAGTCATCCCCAATATCCCGTTCATAGGCGTCCTGATCTCGTGACTGATGTTGGCCAGGAAATCACTCTTGGCTTTGCTCGCAGCCAGAGCTTCTTTGCGCACTCGGACGAGCTCAGACACGTCAACCAGGTTGAGGATCAACCCGCCGTACTGGCCGTCGATGTAGGTCGGCTTGATCCGGAATATCACCTCCCGATCCGCCAGAGTCCTCTGAACCTCTACGGGAGGGGAGTCCTTGGTCTTCCGGAATTTCTCGATGTCCTGCTTCAGAGTATCTAGAACCTCTCCGAGGTGGGCGTCCCAGAGAGTTTGGCCGAGAAGCTGGGTCTTCTCCTTCCTGAAAAGCCGCAGGAAATAGTCATTGACCTCGACGATCCGGTCTGCGGTATCGGCATAAATAACGCCCTCCTCGATGCCGGAGATAATCGCCGTCAGCTTGCCCGATTCTTTCTTGATCGCGTCCTCGGCCCGCTTCCTGTCCAGGGCTTCAACGAAGGCGGTGGCCAGCGCCTCCACGGCCTTCTGGTCATCCCGGTCGTATCCGCCTGCCTTGTTTGCTAGGGCGAGCACTCCCGTCGGCTTGTCGGCGTGTTTCAAGGGAACGGCGAGGAGGTTGTGGATCTCCGGATGGCCGATGGGGATGCCGACCCGGCTCGGGTGGGTGCTCGGGTTGTCGATGAGATGGGATTTTCCGTCTTTGAGCGGCTCGGCCCAGAGACCCCGGGTTTTCATATTATTGATCAAGACCGGAGCGTTGGATTTGGGGATCCGGCAAGCTTCCCAGCCGGGATCGCTCATGGCGATGGTATCCAAGCGATCCCTGGCGTTGACCTCGCCGATAAAGCCGAATTTGCTGTCGGTGAGGCTCTCGGCTAGCTGGAGGCAGAAGACCGCCAGGTCGGAATCGGTCTCATCGGTAATCGCTTTCTGAAGGAGTTTGTTGATGGCCTCGAGAAGCATGTTCTGCTTCAGGATCTGAGTCTCTGCATAGCGGCGTTCGGTGATGTCCTTATCCATTCCCCGGTAACCGACAAGCGCGCCGTTGTCATCCAGGATCGGCACGGCATTGGCCTGCAGACACACCAGACGGCCGGTCTTGCTCAGGTTCCAGTTCACCAGGTCAATAAAGGGTTGCTTCTCGGCCATCAACTGATTGTAGATCTGGCGGACGCGGGCGGCTTCATGCTTGGGCATGAGGTCGAAGGGCGTCTTTCCGAGGATCTCTTCGCTTTCGTATCCCAGGATCTGCTTGACCTTGCCCGAGGCGAAAGTGTAAACGCCGTTCTTGTCGATCTCCCAGATCCAGTCCGCCGAGCTCAGGGCGATGTCCTGAAACCTCTTTTCCGAGTTCTTCAGTTCTTCCAGGATCTTCTTCTGGTCCGATATATCCCGGTAGATCCCGAAGACGGCCCGGGGGACCGTTCCATCGAAGATGGGGGAAGCGATGATGGAAACAGGAATGGTCCGGCCGTCCCGTCGCAGGCGGACGGTTTCAAGGGCGACCTTCTCGCCGCGGATCACCCTTTGCGTGATCGAGACGGCCGCCTCCTTCTCGCTCGGGGGCACGATCAGATCATCGATCGAGCGGCCGATGATCTCTCCTCCAGAGAATCCGAACATCCTGTTGAATTCGTCATTGGCTCGAAGGACCCGCCCCTCTTTATCAGCGATGATGATCCCTTCCTGCGCGTTCTCGACCAAGTTCTCAAAATAGGGCTTATCCCCGAGCAGCCGCGCCCGCTGGCCGTCCTTGGCGGTGGGAACGGCGGCCGCTTCGCCGGGTGCGGCTTTGCTTTCAGGTGTCGACATGTGCACTCCTCGGGAATGAGCTAAAACGCGGGTCTATTTTTGGCCTTTCTAAAGAATGCGTCAATCGCCTTTCCGGGTGAAAGCCGAGGTGAAATCCATTTCTTCCCCCTAACCTTAAGGGGGGAGGAGGCGGTCGTCCCGAGATGAGGGAAAACCCTGAGGGCTCATCCCGGGCCGGCCAGGGACATCTGTTTTAAACCTTTGAGAATGTGTATAATAATGAGTGTTCGGATGGAAGAGCACAAGGTCAGCCTGGTTTCCTCAGCGGTCGTCCTGGTTTTCCTTATGGGACTCCTCCTGCGCCTGGCCAAGCCCGTTTTTTTTCCTTTTTTTCTGGCGATCTTCTTTTATTTCATCCTCTCTCCGGTTCTTTCCGGATTGATGCGTTTGAAGATCCCCAAGGTTTTCGCCGTCACCCTCATCATCGTGACCGCGTTCCTGCTCTTCTATCTTCTGGGTGTGCTCTTCTACAACAGCGGCCGGGCGTTCGCCGCTTCCCTCCCGGACTATACCGAAAGAATGAACTCCGTTTTCAGTTCCATCACCGAAAGATTCCATCTGTCCAGGTTCAATTGGGACCCCTGGCTCTGGAGCAAAACCTTGGATGCGGGCGCGGTGGCCAACTTCTTCCTGCGATCGATGAACCAGGTCTTTTCCTTTTTCTCGACGTTCGTCCTCATTTTCGTTTTTCTCGTGTTCATGCTGTCCGGCCGGGGCAAACTCAAGACTAAAGTTGAACGAGCCTTCAGCCATCCGCGGGCGGCAATGATCAACCAGATCCTGGACAAGATCGACCGCCAGGTCCAAAAGTACCTCATCATCAAGACTGGCATCGGCCTTCTCTCGGGAGTGGTGACCATGCTGATCCTGCTGGCCTTCGGCATAGATTTCGCCGTGATGTTCGGCTTCCTGACGTTCCTGTTGAACTTCATACCCAGCCTGGGTTCCATCGCCAGCCTGGGGCTGGTCTCAATCATCGCCGCCTTTCAATATGGCAGCATCTTTCCCGCTCTTTGGATACTCATAGTTCTGGCCATCCTGGATGCCGTCATTTCCAATGTCTTGGAGCCCAAACTGATGGGACAGGGGCTGGGACTGAGCCCTCTTGTCGTCCTCTTCTCCCTTTTCTTTTGGGGATGGCTCTGGGGGATCCCGGGAATGATCTTGGCCGTTCCGCTTATGGCCGTCATCAAGATCGTCTGTGCGAATATCCCCGCTCTGATGCCGGTCGCCGAGATCATGAGCGAGTAGGAGAGAGGCTCAGGACTGTGTCAGGAGCTTCTTTTGGCTTGATATTTCCTTGAGCCGGTCCATCCGGCGGGCCAGGTCCTGGATGTAGGTCCGGCCGGCTAATTGGCCGCGAGCGAGATATCTGATGCCCAGGATGACGTTGTCCAGGCACTTGAGTTTCTCTTCGCTGCTATACTTTTCTACATCCTGAAGCAGGATGATCTTTTTCTCGAAGCGGCATTGTTCAAGGCTGCCGTAGACGGCTTCACCCGCCTCGTTCTTGACGTGTCCCCCCCTGGGAGAGGAGAGAATCAGCCGAGAACGGTACCTCTCAACTTTTTCTTTGGCGTACTCGAGGGCGAGGATCGCATCTCTATCACTAAAGGCCGGATTCCGCTGGGCGTATTCCAGGAGCGGGGCTTCGATATTCAAGGTCAGCCAGCCCAGGCGCTGATCCTCCGATACCTCCTCGGAGAACGTCCTCTTTTTGCGGATGATCTTGTTTTCTTGGTAGGGCTTGTGCCGGGCGAGAAAGGAGCACCCCTGCGGGCAGCGCAGCTCTTTTTCCCGAAGACGTCCGCAGCAGAGCGCACAAAGGTCTGAGCCCAGAGCGGGGCAGTGTCGTTTGGATTTCCTAAGCCCGCAGCGAGAGCACCTGGCCATGTTCCCTGAAGTCCTTCAGTTGGCTTAATAGCCTGTCATTTTTTAAGCACAAACATCTCGGCCCTCAGGCTTTTCATCTTCGTCCCGAGAAGACTCTTTAGGGCCTTCTGGGCCGCCATTTGCTCGGCGTTCTTCTTGGAGTATCCCTTTGCTTTGGCGAGCCGCTCATGCCCCTGGTAAACCTCCACAAAAAAGGTCTTGCTGTGGTCGGGCCCTACCGAGGTCACAGTCCGGTAGGCAGGAGCCGGCAGGCTTTCCTTCTGGAAATATTCCTGGAGAGCGGACTTATAGTTATTGATCAGGATCCGGCAGGGATCGGTTCTCTGGAACGCCTTGCTCAATAGGGGGAGAAGGAATCCCCTGGCCGCTTCATAGCCTTGGTCGAGATAAATGGCGGCCACCAAAGCTTCGAATGCCCCGGCCAGGATCGTCCTTTTCTTGCGGCCGCCGCTCCTTTCTTCTCCTTTGCCGAGGAAGATGTACTTGTGGAGTTTCTTCTCCAGAGCGAACTCGGAGAGAGTCTCGGTGTTGGCCGCGGCAGACTTATATTTGGACAGGTCGCCTTCCCGGAGACCAGAAAAGTTGGCGCAGAAATAGTCGGCTGTGACCAGGCCGACGACCGAATCGCCCAGGAACTCCAGGACTTCATTATCGAGGGGCCTGCGGTCGGTTTGCTCATAAGCGTATGAGGAGTGGGTCAGAGCCTGCCGCAGGAGGGCCTTGTCGGCGAAGGAGATGCCTACGGCCTTTTCGAGCTGAGAAAGGCCGGTCTTCATGTCCCCGCCGGGTGGTTGAACGGGTAGACGACTCGACCGCCCCGGATGGTCATCTCCGGGGCGCCCTTGAGCCTCCATCCGTCAAACGGAGAGTTCCGGCTCTTGGAAACGAAATGTCTGACGTCGACGGTCATCTCCCGGTGGAGATTGAGGATGGTCAAGTCGGCGTCGGCTCCCGGCAAGATCCGGCCCTTGGCGCGGAGGCCCAGGATTTCCGCCGGCCGCGATGAGAACATCTCGATCAGCTGGGCCAACGGGATGACCTGCCTCGAAACGAGCCTGTCCAAGAGAAGTGATACGGCGGTCTCCAGCCCGGCGATGCCGAACGGAGCTTGAGCGAACCCGAGTCCTTTCTGGTCGGTCTGATGAGGAGCGTGGTCCGTGGCAAAGACATCTACGATACGGTCTTTGATGGCTTCGTGCAGAGCCTGGACATCTTCGGCGCCCCGGATCGGCGGATTGACCTTGAGGTTCGGGTCGCGTGTTTTAAGAGCCGTATCCGCCAAAACCAAGTGATGGGGCGTCACTTCCGCCGTGACTTGGATCTTTTTCCTCCTGGCCTCTCGAACGAGATCGACTGCGCCTCGAGTGCTCAGGTGGGCGATATGGAGGCGGGCGCCTGCCCCGGCGGCAAGAATGATGTCCCTGGAGACCATGACGTCTTCGGCCGCGGCGGGGATGCCCTGGAGGCCCAGAAGAAGTGAAGTCGGTCCCTCGTTCATCACCCCGCCAAGGCTGAGGTTCGAGTCTTCGCAGTGCTCGATGATCAGGGCATTCAGTTTTTCCGCCCGGTCCAGGGCCAGTTTCATGAGCCGGCTGTTCTGGACGCCGCGGCCGTCATCAGAGAAGGCGACGGCTCCACTGGCCGTCAAGTCGTCCATATCGGTGAGTTCCTCTCCGGCCAGCCCCATGGTGATAGCGGCGATCGGCAGGATGTTGATGATGGCCCTCTTCCGGGATTCGGTGATGATATATTCGGTCACCCGGCGGCTGTCATTAACAGGGTTCGTGTTCGGCATGGCGCAGATGGTCGTGAACCCCCCCCTGGCTGCCGCCCGGGAGGCGGATACGATGTCCTCCTTTTTCTCCTGGCCTGGCTCCCTCACGTGGGTATGCATATCGATGAAACCGGGGGCGACGACCAGGCGGGAGGCATCGATGACCGCCGCGTCGACGCCCTCGATGCGGGGCTCCACGGAGACGATCTTGCCCTCGGCGATCAGGACGTCGAGGGTTTCGTCCAAGCCGGAGGACGGGTCGATGACCCGGCCGTTCCTAATCAACAATCTCACGGTCTTTTCCTCTCGGCCGCCGCTTCTGATTCGCCGCAGCGGGCTCGGTGATGAGCACTTCGTCGGACTCATCGACTTCGACCAGCCGGACTTTGACGAACTCACGCTTCGAGGTGGGAAGGACTTTACCTACGTAGTCGGCCCGGATCGGGAGTTCGCGGTGGCCGCGGTCAATAAGAACAAGAAGCTGGATCGTGTCCGGCCTCCCCAGGTCAAAGAGCCCTCCCATAGCCGCCCGGATCGTCCGGCCCGTGTTGAGGACATCGTCAACCAGCAACACGTCCCTCTTGGCGATCGGGAAGTCGATCTCCGTGTTTTGGACAATGGGTGGGGCCTCGTCCCGGGGCACGTCGTCCCGGTAGCGGGTAATATCCAGAACGCCCACCGGCACCTCGACGTTCTCGAGCTCCTTGATCAGCTGAGAGATGCGCTTGCCGATGTCAATCCCCCTTGCGCGGATGCCGACGATCACCAGGTTCTTCAGGCTGCGGTTACGCTCCAGGATCTCGGTCGTCATGCGGATGAGGGCCCGCTTTATCTTGCTGGCGTCCATCACCCTTGCTTTTATTTTTTCTTCCATTTTCGGTCTCCTGGCGAGCGC
>DAIPLF010000285.1:0-3651 GCA_036769375.1 Candidatus Aminicenantota bacterium
ATTCCGATAGAGGCAGAGGTAGCCGTCGACTTCGGGAAAGTGCCTCAGGAAATAGGGACTCCCGAAGGAGACGACCAGAGTCTTCTTTTTTGCCCAGCTCAGCTCCCTGACCAGGTCGATGTGGCTGGGAATGAGATCGACACTGCCTTTGCCCGACCTTAGGCTTGAAAATAGGGCGATCACGACGAGGTCCGCCTCCAAGGCTTTTGCCCTGGCCACTTTGATGAATTCCTGACCCGTGAAGGCGTCGGCGTAGAACGCGGAGAGGCCCGGCTTTCTTTTTTGGAGTTCACGGATGAAAGTTCGTCCGGCGAGGTAATCGTCCGCATCGCTGCTCAACGACAAAACGGCGGTCTTCTTGCCTGGTATATCAAGGGAAATGGGGATAACGTCCCTGTCGTTTTTAACGAGGGTCACAGACTTTTCGAACGTTTTGGCGGCCTGTGCAAGGTGCTGACGGGAGGCGATCTTCTGGGGCAAAAGATTGATATCGACATACCGGTTTTTAGGCAGCCTGAGCCTCGCCTTGAGCTCCAGAATTCGACGTACGGACTCGTTGATCCGGGACTCCGGGATGGTCCCCTCTCGAACTGCTCCCATCAGCGCAGCGACCACACCCGGAAGATCAGGTGGAAGAAGGACCATGTCGACGCCTGCCTGGACGGACCTTAGCGCGGCCTCTTGGGCACTGAAGGTCCTTGTGACCCCGCCCATTTCCATGGCGTCTGTGACAATGAGTCCCTTGAAGCCCATTTTCTTTCTGAGCAAGTCCGTCAGGATGAGGGGAGACAGCGTCGCCGGAAGTCCGGGAGTCGGGTCCAGGGCCGGGACAAAGAGATGGGCGGTCATGATCGCCTCAACCCCCGCCCGGATCGCCTGGGAGAACGGATACAACTCGACCTGCTCCAGACGGGAGAGATCGGCCTTGATGGCCGGCATGAGGTTATGGGAGTCCAGGGCCGTATCTCCGTGTCCTGGAAAGTGCTTGGCTGTCGCGATCATGCCGTTCTCCTGGCAGCCGCGGATGAACGCGGACGCCAGCTTCCCCACTCTCTCCGGGCGCTCGCCGAGCGACCGCGCGCTGATAACGGGGTTGTCAGGGTTGATGTTGACATCCACGACAGGGGCGTAGGTCATGTGAATCCCCATGGCCCGCCCCTCTACCGCCGTGATCTTTCCCATCTCGTAAGCCAGGTCCTCGGAATCGGTGGCCCCGAGGGCCATGAGCGGCGGAAAAAGCGTCGTCCCATCGATTCGCATCGCGGCCCCCCATTCGAAGTCGGCGGCTATGAGCAGCGGGATTCGGGCTTTTTCCTGGAGAAAATTGGTGAGGTGGGCGGTCTCATAGACATCGCCGGCGAAGACGATCAGACCGCCGATCTTCTCTTTGACGATGAGCTCGACGAGTTCCTTGACGGTATCGCTGTCGCGGTTGAAAAAGCGCCCGTTGTACCGCCAGCCGAGCATCTGCCCGACCTTCTCCTCGAGAGTCATCTTGGCCAGAATCTTATTTGCCCATTTGGCCGCGGCTGGGCCGCCTGGCTCGAATTGGATCCTGGAGACCTCCGGCGCGCAGCTCAGCTGGAGGAGCAGCAAGTATCCGAGGGCTAGCAAATGGAGGCGGATTTTCATTTTTCGAACTTGATCAAGGCATATATATCCATTTTGGGGTGGGCTTTCTTGATATTTTCGACCCCTCTGAGGAAAGCCAGGTCAACGAGCGCCGCGAACCCGACGGGATTTCCCCCGAGCTTGCGCACCAGATCGATGGCGCTTATCGAAGAAGAGCCCGTGGCGATCAGGTCGTCGATGATGAGGACGCGCTCGCCCTTCCGGAGGCTGTCGGCGTGCATCTCAAAATGCTCGACCGCATACTCGTTGGGCGCCCGGACCGAGACAGTCCGGCGGGGAAGCTTTCCCTTTTTGCGGATGATGATCAATCCCAGGCCAAGTTTATGGGCGACCGGCGCAGCGAACAGAAAGCCGCGCGATTCGATGCCGGCGATGACCTGTGGTTTCTTGGTTTTGGCCCACGCGGTGATCCGGTCGACCGCATACTTATAACATTCAGCGTCCTGGACGACAGGAGTGATATCCTTGAAGCCGACACCCGGCTTCGGGAAGTCCTTGACCTCGAAAATCTTGCACTTGAGTCGTTCGATCATTCGTCTTCCTTTCAGGAGAATTAGCCTTCATTTAAGGATAATAGCGAGTCCTTGTCAACAACAGGGGTCCTGGCCTTGACGGCTTGACTTTCGGCTCCCGCCGGAGATATGTTTCTCTCGGGAATTAGCCCACAAGACCTGCGGAAAGCACGGAAAGGAAAATGCTGACCGAGCGTCTTTTCAAGCTTCGAGAGCGCGGGACGAGCGTCCGGGTCGAGGTCCTGGGCGGGGCCACCACTTTTATCACCATGGCCTATATCATGGTCGTCAACCCGGCGATCTTAAGCTTCGCGGGGATTCCCCAGGGCCCCAGCACGGTGGCCACGATCCTGGCGGCCGCCTTCGGCTCCCTTCTGATGGGCTTTTATGCCAACCTGCCCATCGCCGTGGCTCCCTACATGGGTGAGAACGCCTTTATTGCCTTCGGGCTGGCGGCCATGGGGATCGGCTGGCAGCTCCGGCTGGGCGCCGTGTTCGTCAGCGGGCTCCTTTTCGCGCTTATCACCTTGCTTCGGGTCCGTTCCTGGCTGGCCAATTCCATATCCTCAAGCATGAAGCACAGCTTCGCCGTCGGGATCGGGCTGTTCCTGTCCTTCATCGGCCTTTATGAGACGGGGATCGTGACCAGCTCCGTAGCCGGAATGGAACCGCAATCTCTCCTTCGGGCGGGAGCCACTGCGCTATCCGCTCCAGATGTGCCGGTTAAGATCGGGAACCTGCGCTCCCCTCAGGTCCTCCTGGCGGTCTTCTGTTTTATCTTCATCGCGGTTCTGCTTTACAGGCGGGTCCGGGGCGGGATCCTGCTGGGCATCGCAGCCACGGCTATCCTGGGTTATCTCTTGGGATTGGGCGAAGCGCCGCGGGCGGTGGTGGCTCTTCCCTTTGCCGGCGAACTCAGCCTGGGGGCCATCGCCCTCAAGCTGGATATCCTGGGAATGCTCAAATTGAGCATGCTGCCCATTCTTCTGACGCTTTTCCTAATGGGATTCCTGGACACGCTGGGGACCCTGGTCGGAGTGGGCGCGGCCGCGAACATGGTGGATGAGAAGGGGAACTTCCCCCAAATCGAGCGGCCGATGATGGTGGACGCAGTGACCTGTATGTTCAGCGCCGCGGTCGGCACGTCGACGAGCGGGGCTTACATCGAGTCGGCCACGGGAATAAGAGAGGGGGCACGGACCGGATTGGCGGCGATCACGACGGCGGCCCTTTTCCTGATCTCCCTCTTCTTTATCCCCTTGATCCAGCCCCTGCAACACCTGCGCTATGCCTACGGGCCGGCGCTCATCGCTGTCGGCGTGCTGATGGTGGGCTCCATCAGAAAGATCGATTTTGACGACTTGACCGAGGTCGTACCCGCGTTCGTCACGATCGTCATGATGATCTTCACCTACAACATCGCCAATGGGCTGACGGCCGGTTTGGTCCTCTATCCTATCTTCAAAGTCCTAGCCGGGAAATGGAAAGAGCTGAACGCGGGGTCGGT
>DAIPLF010000016.1:0-4740 GCA_036769375.1 Candidatus Aminicenantota bacterium
CGGCTCTCAGCCAGGAACTGCCTGACCTCGTCGGCCGGGAACGGCCAAAGGGTTCGGAGTTGGAGGAAGCGGGAAGGAATGTTCTCCCCTCTCAACCGCTCCATCGCCTCGAGGATCGCGCCGAGCGTCGACCCGAACCCGATGAAGCCGACCTCGGCCTTCTGGCATCCCCAGGTCCGCGGAGGAAAAAGGTCCGGCGTCGCCTGGTCGAGCTTGCGCATCCGTTTTTCCATCATCCGGCGGCGGTTCAAAGGGTCCTCGTCCCTGTAGCCTTTTTCATTGTGCTCCAGGCTTTCAGCCAGATGGACCCCGTTTTTGTAAGACGGCAGGGACCGGGGAGAGACCCCGTCCACCGTCATTTCGTACCTCTTAAAATCTAAGGCATTCCGGAGCTCGTCCGGGCCGAGAAGCTTTCCACGGTCAACCTTGACTGCGCTAAAATCAAAGGCCCGAGCCGTCCGGAAGTTCTGGCCCATATCGAGCTCGGTGAGAACGATAACGGGGCACTGATACTTGTCCGCCAGGTTGAACGCCCCGACCGTCAGGTCGAAGCACTCGCTGACTGTCCCCGGGGCCAGGACGATACGGGGGAACTCGCCGTGGGAGCCGAAGATCCACTGGAGGACATCTTCCTGCTGGCTCTTGGTCGGCATCCCGGTAGCCGGGCCCAGACGCTGGACATGGGCGATGACGGCAGGGATCTCGGCCATCCCGGCCAGGCTGAACGCTTCCATCATGAGTGAAGCGCCCGGCCCCGAGGTCGCGGTCATCGCCCTCGCCCCGGCGAAGGAAGCTCCGAGCGTCATGTTGAGAGCCGCCAGTTCGTCCTCCGTCTGGACCGTCACCCCGCCGAAATCCGGCAGGTAATGGACAAGCCACTGCCAGACCTCAGTGGCCGGGCAGATGGGATAGGCGGCGAAAAACCGGCAGCCGGCCGCCAAGGCGCCCAACCCGATGGCCTCGTCGCCGGAGATGAGGATCCGGCCCTCGTCCCCTCTTTTGGCCAGGGGATGCCGTTCCGTCTCGGCGGTGATCTCCTTGGCCTTCTCGTAGCCGAAACGTGCGGCCTGGATATTTTTCCGGACGACTTCTTCTCCCTTGCGTTTGAGGAACATCTCGGAGATGATCCCCTCAAGAAATGAGGGATCGAGGTCGAGCACATAGCTCAGCCCGCCGAGGGCGATGACGTTCTTGAAGATCTCCTGCCCGAATTGCTCGCGGGCCAGGGCGCGCAGATAGAATCGGTGAAAGGTTTTGTCCCTCGCCTTCTCTGGAGGCGGGGCCATCAAGCCTTGACCATCGCATAAGACGATCCCGTTCGGGGCGATCTCGGGAAGATGGGCCAGGATGGCCTCGCAGTCAAAGGCCAGCAGGATATTCACCTGGTCGCTCAGCCCGTAGATCTTATCCAGGGAGGCCCGGACGGTATAACAGGTGGACTCGCCCCGGATATTGGAGGGAAAATCGCGGGAGGTGACAATCTCCCAGCCGTGACGCTTGAGCAGCTTGGCCAGGACATTGCCCGTGAAGAGGACGCCGTCCCCGGCCTTGCCGGCGATCATCACCGCCAGGTCGTTGATCATTGTGGGCTCATTCCCGCAGGTTGAATGAAGGCTCCAAAAAGCGCCTTCTCAGACAATTCATTATACTCTCTTAACGGCTTGATCACAATAATTCTATAGGAATAGTAAGCTTTAGGCTCCGCGATCCTCTAGACAAGCCTCCCCCGGGCCACCAGGATCACCCGGCCGCCGACGAGCACCTCGATCTTCCCCGCCTTCCCAGCGGCCCTGAGAAGGAGCAGCGACGGCCGCCCCATCTCGGTGCCCTGCTCGACGCGGACATCGATCCGGGGCCCCCCGAAATAACGATGGCGGACCAGATATCCGGCCAGGCAGCCGTTCGCGCTGCCCGTGGCCGGGTCTTCGGCCACGCCGTAGTCATGGGCGAACACCCGGACGTGGAGGTCATTGCCCGGGCGCTCGGCCTGGGGCGTGAAAAGGAGGAACGCCTGGCATCCGGCCGCCGGCCCGGCCAGCATGTCCGCCCTCAAAACGCTCCCTTTTACCGCCTCCAGCGTTTTGACGGGAACGATGACAAAGGGGATGCCCGTCGAGACCTCCTGGACCGGGAACCTCGGGTCCAGGTCATCCGGCTCCAATCCTAATACAGCGGCCACACCGCGGCCCTCCAGGATGCTCCCGAACTGAGGCTGGATCTGCTTCATCCAAAGGACGTCGGGCTTCCTGCCGCGATAGCCGAAAGTGACCGGGATGGCCCCGACCTTCAGGTTGAGGACGACTTCTTGCACGGGCTCTTTGATCAGGTCCTGCTGGATGACGAATGCGGTGCCGAGGGTCGGATGTCCGGCGAAGGGAAGCTCAGCTGCGGGTGTGAAGATGCGGACAGCGTACCCCCCCCGGCGTCTCCGGTCGCCCTGGACGAAGGTCGTCTCCGAGAAATTGAATTCGCGGGCGATCTTCTGCATGACCTCTCCCGTGAGGCCCTCGGCCCCGCGCACGACCGCCAGCTCATTACCGGCATATTTGTCTTCGGCAAAAACATCCACGATAGAGAACAACGGTCCGCTCAACTCCCACCTCCCAGGTCGGCCCCGAAAACATCGGGACCGGCCCCTCTCAAGCCGAGGGGGCAAACCCCAACTCTTTTAGGCCTTCTTCTTCATCGGCTTGTCGCAGCAGATGAAGACGTGCTCCTCGGCGCAGCCGCAGGCTTCGTCGACGATCAGGCGATACCCGCAGACACCGCATTCCAGGGATCCACCCTTCTTCTTCGGGACCGCTTTTTTCTTGGTTTTGACTGGCATTATGGACCTCCCATTCTCTTTTTATTTCCAGTCCAGGAGACGCCGCTCGCCCTGGAGATCGCGGGCGGACGAGACGTCCTGGCTGATTTCAAGGCATCCCCTATAGCGCCCGGCTTCATCGCGGAGGGCGAAGTAGCGGATATGGATGAACCGGCCCCTTGACTGAATCCAGAACTCGGCCACCCGGCGCTCGCCCTTGCGGAAGGCCTCGAGGATGCGATTGACCACGTCGACGCTGTCCGGCGGGTGGCAATTCTGGACTTTCCGGCCGATGATTCCCGGGCTCCGCGGAAAGATGCGCTCGGCCCCGGCGCTAAAGTAGCGCACGGTATCCGTCTCATCGACGAAAGTGACATCCAGGGGCAGGTTCTTAAGCAGGAGGTTAACCTGCTCTGGGGTCAATGCGCCCGTGTCAAGCTCCATCGCCGCGGCTGGCCGGCGGTATTCGGGCACGGAAGGCGATCCCTCGATGTCGTCCGCCGGCTTCCACTTTGCCCCAGGAGTCACCCAGGCATAACCGATCTCTTCCTCCCCTTTCTTCACCCGAGCCCAGTCCTTCTCGTCCAGGGTCTCAAGGCTCAGCGGCAGAAGGATCTTCTCCTCTTTGTAAATCATGTCGGCCATCATGTCGGTTAGGCGGCGCCCCGCCGTCACGACCTCGGCGGGTCTCTCTTCAGCCAGAAGCCCGCGGACCTCCCGGATCATCATCCGGATATCGTCATGGATCGCCCACATGACCTTGGAAGGACCGCTCACCCCCTTCGATTCGAGGACCGGGAAGAGCTGGTTCTCTTTCTTAAGGTAATGCTTTTCCACCTCGGCCAGATCCCCGAGGGCGGACTTGATCTCGTCATGAAGCTTTTCCAGGGTGACACCGCCGTCCCCGGGCGCGATCCTGTCCAGGAGTGCCCTGAACTCGGCCAGGATCTTCTCGAGAGCCCGGTTCTCCTCGGTCAACGTATGGAGCGGATGTCCGGGGATCGCCAGTGGAAGGGGCTGTTCCTCGAGCGATTCCTTGAAAACCTGGACATGGACGTCGCACAGCCGTTTGACTTCCTCCTCGGGCATACCCTCGGCGATCAACCTCTGTTCCATCTCCGAGATCTCGGCCGGACTGATATCCTTGATCAGCTCGGCGAAGCGCTTCTTCTGTTCCTCCAGGTTTCCTCCTTTGTGGAGTTCCCTGATGATGTCCTTGAGGACCTCCAGCCGCGCCTCTTTGGCCTTGATGGGCTCCGGGGACGCAGGTCCGGCATCGACCTCAACGTCTTCTCCGGCACCCCTTTTGATTTCCGCCCGGATCTTGGACAGGAGCTCAGGCAAGGGCAGGTCGCCGAAACTTGCGACTTGATTCAGGTTGGCCACGCGTCCGATCGTCTTCCTCATGACCGGACTCCTCAGCTTGGCAAAACGCGGAGAAAGGCCGGCCATGAAGTCTAGCAGGAAAGGATACTTTTTCAGCAGGTCATCGATCTTAGTATTGGAGCCGATTCTCATGAGGCCCTCCTTCTCAGACCCCCCGGTCCGGGGAACGCTCAGGCCAACTCTTCTCTCACCCGGACGAGGTCGACGACGCCTTCGAGCTCCTCATCGATGAGGATAGAGTCCTTCCTCTCGACGCCTGTCGAGATGAGACAGACCCTAGCCTCGACCATATCCTCGATGAGTTTGACATAGTCGAGGAAGCGGGCGGGGAGGCGGCGCCGGTCGGTGAGCCGATGAATGGGTGTCGTCCACCCTTTCATCATTCTGTACCGTGGAACGGTCTTTTCCAGGATCCACGGTTCCGCAGGGAAAGTGCTCAGGCTTGATCCCTTGTAATCATAGCCGATACAAACCGGGATCTCGGCAAAAACATCCAGAATATCCGGCTTGGTCAGGACGATCCGCTCGATCCCGTTGACCCGGCAGCT
>DAIPLF010000016.1:4840-13006 GCA_036769375.1 Candidatus Aminicenantota bacterium
CCAGAATATCCGGCTTGGTCAGGACGATCCGCTCGATCCCGTTGACCCGGCAGCTGTAGGCCACGGCCATCGCGTCGAACCAGCCGCAACGGCGGGGCCGTCCGGTGGTGGCGCCGAATTCCCTCCCCCGCTCCGACATCTGCCGACCATGATCATCTTGGGTCTCAGTGGGGAACGGTCCGCAGCCTACGCGAGTCGTGTAAGCCTTGGCGACGCCCAGGACCTCGTCGATCCGGGTCGGACCCACCCCCAGCCCCGTGGCCGCACCGCCGGCCGTGGAATTGGAGGAGGTGACAAAAGGATACGTGCCGTGGTCGACGTCGAGCAACGCGCCCTGAGCGCCTTCGAACAGCACCGGCTTCCCTTCCCGCATCGCCTGGTGCAGGAGGAGCGAGACGTCGCCGATGTAGCGGGAGATCCGGGAGGCATAGCCGGCGAACTCTTGATAGACCGACTCGCCGTCCAGGGCCGGGACGCCTGCCGCCCGGAAAAGGGCATTCTTCTCTTCAACGTTGGCCGAGAGCTTTTCCCGGAAGACTTCAAGGTCCAGCAGGTCCCCGACGCGAATGCCGCAGCGGGCCGCCTTGTCTTCGTACGAAGGCCCGATTCCCAGATTGGTGGTGCCGATTCTTCTGGCGCCCTTGCGTTCTTCGGCGATCTTCTCGACCAGGGGATGATAGGGAAGGATGAGATGAGCCCCCCGGCTGATCACTAGGCGGTCGTCCAGTTGGATACCATAGTCCTGGAGCGCTGCCGCCTCTTTCTGGAAGGCCGGCGGGCTGAAGGCCACTCCGTTCCCTATCAGGCACAATTTCCCGGGATGCAGGATGCCGGAGGGGATCAGGTGGAGGACGATTTTCCGGTCGCCGATACAGACGGTATGACCGGCGTTGTGTCCCCCCTGGTAGCGGGCGATCACCTCGAACCCGGGCGCGAGAACGTCGACGATCTTGCCCTTGCCTTCATCCCCCCACTGGGTGCCGAGAACGACCACATTGGACATCTGATTCCTTTCTCAACTCACTTTTCGCTCAGAACAGGAGCGATACCTGAGCTAAAAAAACATCATTGTCGAGCTCGACCGAGGCCTCCCGGTTGAAGTCATACTCGAGCTTGAACATAAAATTGGGGGCCGGCGAGTAGACCACGCCCACGGCCCAACGGCTGATATCCTTAGCGATTCCGGCTACAAACGAGGGATCCAGAGGATCCTCCCCGTGGTAGGGGTCCTTATAGACGAGAGTCTGATAGCTGACAAGAGGAGTGATTTGCCCAAGGGTCAAAGAAGCGAGGACAAAATGGCCATCGGCTGATCCGCGGCCGTACCCTTCAGGGTTGTCGAGATAGGCCTTCCCGTATTCGTAGGTGATAAGGAAGGATTGTGAATTCCAGCTGATATCTGCTCCCCGGAGCTCAAGGTCTCTTTGGCCTTCGTCGTCATAGCGGCCTCGGTAGTAGGAGACTCCGACTTCAAAACCCTGGCTCAGTGATAAGAAAGCCCTCCCCCCGGCAGCCGGGTCGCCGTTGTTGTCCTTGAACTGCTGGCCCTCCTGAAGGTCTTTGCCCTCGGCCAGGCCGTTCCCGATATAGGCCGCATAGCCCAGTCCCCCCCACTTGCCTTCGACCAGGGCCCCAAGGTCCCGCCAGCTCTCCGGATAGAGATGAGCCGGCAGCAGGGGCGTTTGGATATAGGGGTTTTGATGGGGACGGTTGGACGTGTTGTATTTTCCGAAGGGGACGAGATAGAGTCCGAGTCTTAGCTGGAAGGAAGAAGATCGGCCGATCCCCACCCAGGCCTCTTCTATTTCCAGCTGGCTCTCTGATTTGAAGCGGACTTCGAGGTCGTAGGTGAAAACGCTCCCGGCCGCCCCGGTGAACAGAAGGCCGGCCTGAGGCCAGCCGAACGTGCCCTCGGGAAAATCGCTCTGTTTTTGTCCGTTCTCGTACTGAGCGGACAGGTATCCATTGAGCTGATATTGAGCGACGGCCGGCAGGATAAGTCCAAGGGATCCCAGGACGATGAAGGCGGACCGGACGATCAAAGCACAGAAAAATCGAAGCTGTCTTCGAGGAGCGTGTTGATCCATTGGTTGACCTTTGTCTTTGCCGTCACGGCGCGGGCGATCTCGCTCACCCCCTTCTTTGTCCCCATCCAGATAGCCCCGACCAGGGCTCCGTCTTGGAGAACGATCTTCTTGTAGATCCCCTCCTCCTTGCTGAATTTCCTGATTTCCTCATAGCCCTGGCCCTCGGGATTCGCCAGCCCCAGGGATGTCACATACAGGCCGACCACTTTCAGCGTGGTCGAGGGCATCGTACCTTGATATAACTTTTCCTGGCCCAGCATGTTGTGAGCGGCCGCGCGCGCCTGCTCGAAGGAAGCGGGGATGATGCCGTACAGTTTTCCCCGGTGTTGGACGCCGTCGCCGGCGGCAAAAATCTGGGGATGGCTGGTCTGCATCCGGTCATCGACCACCAAACCCTTGTCTGTCGCCAGGCCGGCATCATGAGGGAGGCTGAGGTTCGGCCGGACGCCGGCGGCCACGACGGCCATGTCAGCACCTACGACTTCGCCGCCTTTGAGCCGGATCCCGGCCACTTCATTCTGACCAAGGACTTCCTCGGTCGTGACGCCCAAACGGACCCGTATCCCCAGGGCTTCAACCTGGCTTCTGAGAAGCGCGGCCCCCTGGGCATCAAGCTGGCGGGGCAGCAGACGGTCAAAAAACTCCACGACTTCCACCTCGGCGCCCCGCAGCCGGATGGCCCGGGCGATCTCCAGTCCGAGGAGCCCGCCGCCGATGATCACCACTTGATGGTGGTCCTTAAGGTATTCAATAACAGCCTGGGCATCATCCAGAGTCCGGAGGGTGAAAACTCCCCGCTTGTCGGTGCCCTTGATCGGAGGGACGAAAGATAAGGCGCCGTTGGCGATCAGCAGGACATCATAGGATTCCCGCCTGTCATCGTCCAGCTCGACCTCCCGGGACTCAGAGCGGATCTTGCGGACAGCGGTCCCCAGCCGGATATCGATCTTTTGCCGGACATGCCAGTCCCCGGTAAAGGCGAATATCCTCTCGTAGGGAAGCTTCCCGGAGATGTATTCAATGAGGTTGGGCCGAGGATAGTAGGAATACTTCTCCTCTGCGAAGACCACGATTTCCACCTCAGGGTCCAGTTCCCGGAGCGTTTTGGCGGCCATGGTCCCGGCCAGGCCGTTCCCTATGATGACGGCTTTCATGCGAATTCCCTTTCGCTCTGCGCCGGGAACTCCTCAGGCCAGCTTCTGGAAAAACTCTTTGCCCACACCACATTGGGGACACA
Source organism: Candidatus Aminicenantota bacterium (assembly GCA_036769375.1). Classification (GTDB taxonomy): domain Bacteria; phylum Acidobacteriota; class Aminicenantia; order Aminicenantales; family UBA8522; genus UBA8522. Next base: position 8,165 of record DAIPLF010000016.1, read on the forward strand.
CCCAGTCCTCGGGGAGCGATTCAAAAGGAGTCCCGGGAGCAACGCCGTGGTCTGGATCTCCTTTCTCCGGGTCGTAGATGTATCCACAAGCCTGGCATTCCCACTTTTCCATCGCATTCCTCCTGACTGAGATTAGATCGGCCAATTCACCATGAGAGGATCAATCCTCCCACAGGACATGCTTCTCGTATTCGAGCTCAAGGCGCAGCTTGTGAACCTTTTCCTGCTTAGCCAGAAACTCGAACAGGGACTTCTGCTCCCTGTTCAACGACTTCTTGGCAAGGTCGGAATAAAGGAGGGCAGCCCTCTTTTCCTTTTTTGCAGCGAATATCAGCAAGTCCTGGAAATTCATTTCGGGCGTGAGGGGTTCTTCGACAAGATAATCGCTGATCATCAGGTCCTTCACATCTTTGGCGGCCGAGGCTCGGACTTTGGCTTTGGTCAAACCCTGGAGGATCTTCTTGTGGTTTTTCTCCTCGTCCCGGAGGTCGGCCAGGAGTTTCCTCGCGGACTCCTCGGTAGCGATCCGGCAAAGATTCCCGTAGTTCCCGGCGGCTTCCTCTTCGCGCCGGATGGCGAATTCGATGACGCTCTTCAGGTCCGTGAACTCCATGCGGCCATCCCTCCTCTTGAATTATAACGAAAGCACCGATTCTGTCAAACATTAAGGAAAACCTTTCAAGAGCCGAGGCAAGCCTCGCGGAAGCGGGCGGCCGCGAGCCGGATCTCCTCGGGCGAGGATTCGATGTTGATGCCGAAGTCCGCGGCAAGGCCCGTATCGACGACGCCAACGCTCAGGTTGACCGCCCGGCTCAGGATGCTGTCCGTCCGCGGGTAAGCTCCTTTTCCGTGCGGCAGTCCCTTTTCCCGCAGATAGCGGTTGAAATGCTCCATGTTGGAATAGACATGCCAGCCGCTTCGGTCGACCGTCGCCGTCCCCAGACTCCGGCTCACCCGGGCCGCCCTTTCGGGGCTGTCGAAGATCACCGTGCACAGAGTCCCGCACTCCCCTTCCGGATCGTTCAGGGTGCGGAACTTCAGGCCTTCGAGGCCGGCGATCGCTTCCTTGAACACTTTTTTCTTTTCCCGGAGGACGGCGATGATCCGGTCCAGCTTCCTGAGTTGGGCCAAGGCGACGGCGCCGGTCAGCTCGTTCATCCGGAAATTCATCCCCAATACACTCCGTCGGCCGACCTCGACTCCGGCCCGGAGAGGGGAATGGCCCTGGTCATGAAAACCAAAAGCAACCCGGTAGAGATCCTCATCGTTGGTCACGACGACCCCGCCGTCGCCGGCCGTCACCGTCTTGAAGACATTCAGGGAGAAGGTGCCCATCTCGCCGCAGCTCCCCAGCTTCCGGCCTTTATAGGAACCGCCGTTGGCCTGGCAAGCGTCCTCGATCACCCGGAGACCGTGCTTTTCGGCGACCGCCATGATCCCATCGAGGTCGCAAGGATTGCCCAACATGTGCACGGGCATAATGGCCTTGGTTCTTGAACCGATCCGGCGCTCGATGTCGGCCGGGTCGAGGCTCAGGCTTTCATCGATCTCGGCGAGGACAGGGATGCCGCCGGCAAAGATAACGGCGCTATAGCTGGCGATAAAGGTGTAGGCGGGAACGATGACTTCGTCTCCTTCGCCGATGCCCATCGCCTTGAGCGCACAAACAAGGGCGGCGCTTCCCGAGCTTGTCGCCAAGGCATACCGGACGCCGCAGCGGGCGGCGAATTCCTGTTCGAACGAATAGACCTTATGCTTGAACCGCGGGTCATCCAGGTTCCCGTAACGAAAGAGAGAGCCGGTGGACATGACCTCCAGGATCTCTTGGATTTCTTCTTGGCCGATCCATTGACTTCCGGGTCCTGCCATATTCCCTCCTTATTTCATTCTCGGCTTTCGGCTGCGCCGCTACCAAAGGACGATATAGATGATGATGAACACGGCCGCCACGACTCCAAACCAGAAGCTCACCCGCTTCCACCATGGATATCCGTTCTTTGTCTCTGCCTCGGGAAGAGCGATGAGCCCGCGTCGCCACAGCATCGGCCGAATATTCTCGAGGGCGGGCGGCTGGGTGAAAAGGCTGATCATCCCAATCAAAACGATCGAGGCAATAAAAACGATCCCCGATAGGTTAAAAATGTTAACCCCGGAGAGGATCCCGTAGAACTGGCGGAGATAGACCAGGACGAGCATGGGGAGGGCGAGAAGAAGAGCCGCCAGAGCCGCTCCCGCGGTCATACGCTTCCAGAAAATGGCCAGAAGGAAGGCGGCCATGACCGGGGCCAGCATCAGCGCCCAGGAATCCTGGGCGTAGGCGAAGATTGAGCCAAACTTTCCGACCATGGGCGCCCAGAGCGCCCCGAAGACGAGAAGCAGCGATCCCGTCCATTGGGCGAACCTGACGAGGCGGCGCTCTGAAGCGGACTTGCGGAGAATCCCCTTATAGATATCCAGGGTGAGAAGTGTGGACGTGGAATTGACCAGGGAGTCGACGGTGGAGATGATGGCCCCGAAAAGAACGGCCAGGATGACGCCGCGCAGTCCGACCGGAACCACGCGTGAGATAAGAAAAGGATAGGCGCCATCGGGATGGGCCAGGCCGGGGTCCAGGGCCCGGGCGATCATCCCCGGCCAGGTGACACCGAGGCCCAGAGGGAGGGCCAGCGCTGCGGCCAGGACGATCCCCATCTTGCCATGCCATTGGGATTTTCCCGCCAGGCAACGCTGGGTGATGTACTGGTTGGTCGAATAATAGTACCCGCTAAGGACAACGGCCACGGCCAGAATTCCGGTCCACGGCAGGTCAGGATGGGATGCCGGGAGTATGAGGTGAGCCCGGGGCCCGGTCCCGATCACCGTCTGAAGGCCACCGGGTACGGCGGACAAACCCAGGCCAAAAACCAGCAGCCCGCCGGCAACGAGAAGGCCTCCGTTGAAGAGGTCCACCCAGGCGGCTGAACTCAGTCCCCCGAAGATCGTATAGGACCCGGCAACTGCCACCAGCAGCCAGACGCCCAAGCGGAGGTCAAGGCCAAAGATGCGGTTGATCAAGAAGCCGCCGGAGTAAAGGACCAGCGGCATATTGATGACGAGATACTGGATGATGCAGACGCAAGAAAAGACCGTTCCGGCGACCCGGCCGAACCTCTTCGTCAGATACTCGGGGATGGTGAAGATCTTGTTCCTCAGGTAGACCGGCAAGAAAAAGAAGAGAAGGAGGCCCTGAGCCGGCCAAACCAGCCACTCCCAGTTGGCCACGGCCAGCCCGTACTTGTATCCCCAGCCGACCTCGCCGATGAACTGCTCCGAACTGATGCTGGCGGCGATCAAGGAGAACCCGATGACGTACCAGGGCAGGCCCCGGCCTGCCAGGAAGTAATCCGAGGTGCTCTGGCGGCCCTTCCTTCCAGACACGAAGCCGATGAGCGCGACGACGGCGAGATAGACAACGAAGGTCACCAGCTCGAATGCCGTCAAACCCAATTCAGCGCTCCGTCACCCTAAACCCGGCCTGGAGATGGATATCTTCGGCTGAACTCCCGACAAAGACTCTAAACTCTCCCGGCTCGACCACCCGGTCCAGCCAGCGATCATAGAGCGCAAGATGGGCTGGAGTCAGGACCAGCTTGACGGTCTTCACCTGTCCTGGCTCGAGTCCCACCTTGGCAAATCCTTTGAGCTCCATGATGGGCGTTGAGACGGAGCTGATGACGTCTTGGACGTAAAGCTGGACGACCTCTTGGCCAAAACGGTCTCCAGTGTTCTCCAAGTCGAAACTGACCTCGACCGAGTCCGCCGGTCCGACACTCTGTCTATTCAACTTGAGATTGCGATAGGCAAAAGTGGTGTAGCTCAAGCCGTGGCCAAAGGGGTAAAGAGGAGCTGGGTCAAGGTCGACGTAGGGATGACCCCACCCTTCCTTGAGCCAATAGGCCTTGGACTTTTTCGCGTTGTAATAGACAGGGAGCTGCCCGGCATGGCGGGGCACGGTCAGCGGCAATTTGCCGCTCGGGTTCTGATCGCCGAAGAGGATCTCTGCCACGGCCCGGCCGCCCTTTTCACCGCAGGCCCAGGCTTCGATGACGGCGGGCACGCGCTCGGCGACGAACCGGACGGCCAGCGGCCGGCCGTTGATCAGGACCGCGACCGTCGGCGTCCCTGTCGCCACGACTTCTTGGATCAGCTCTTCCTGAAGGCCCGTGAGCTCGAGTGTGGCGGCATCATACCCTTCTCCGCTCGTCCCCTTCCCGCCTTCCGACTGCCACTCGTTTTCGCCGATGACAACGATCGCAGCCTCGGCCCCGGCTGCGGCCTCCCGCGCTTTTTCGATCTCATTGAACTCCGTGCCGACGACGTCGCAGCCCTTGATATAACGGACCTGAGTCCGGGGAGAAACAATGGCCCTGACGCCATCGAGCACAGTCTCGATGTCCTGCAGGACACTCGAAGCCACATAATCGCCGAGCTGGTTCCGGGGATGGTCGGCGTTCGGCCCGATGACGGCGATGCACTTGAGATCCTTCCGGAGCGGCAGCAGGTGATTCTCGTTTTTGAGGAGAACGATCGCCTGCCGCGCCGCTTCGAGGGCCAGGTCTTGATGCTCCTGGCAGTGGACGATCTTTTCGGCGCGCACCGGGTCGACCAAGGCGTTTTCAAAGAGCCCCAGCCTGACCTTTTGACGGAGGATCCTCCGGACCGCCCGGTCGATAAGCTCCATAGGAACCGTCCCCTCCCTGACCGAGTCGACCAGGTCCTTCATGTATCCCGATTCATAGGAGATCCCAACATCAACTCCCGCCTTGATGGCCAGCTGTCCCGCCTCTTTCTGGCTCGGCGCCA
>DAIPLF010000286.1:0-3640 GCA_036769375.1 Candidatus Aminicenantota bacterium
ACACCGACTTCTTCGAGCAGTGGAAACAGGCCATGATGTCCCAGGCCTATACCCATCATTGGGACGAGATCGAATACTTTAAGCTGGCCGTCCCGCACGCAGAAAAGGACCAGATGGTGGCCGGCGTCAAGGCCGGCTGCAACGGCTGCCATACCCCCATCGCCTTCCTGGCCGGAGATGTCCCGCCTCCCCTTCCCTCGGCCAACAGCCGGGCCAACGAATCCGTGTCCTGCGATGTCTGCCACACCATTACCGGTTTTGTCGGCGACACGCCCTTCAACTACAATTGGGTTTCCGAGCCAGGGAAGGTCAAATATGGACCCCGCGTGGGCAAAAACTCTCCGGAACATGACCTGGTCAAGTCCGAATTCCTGGGCAAGGCCGAGTTCTGTGGCACCTGCCACAACGAGAAAAGCCCCTACGGAGCCTGGGTCAAAGCCACTCATCTCGAATGGAAAGACGGCCCCTACGCCGCCCAGGGTGTCAAGTGCCACGACTGTCATATGACCTACGCCGAGGGCAAGACGGCCTCCATGGGCAATGTCTATCCGGACGCTCGTCAGCATCTCTTCCACGGCGCTCATGATCCCGGCAAGGTCAGAGGAACGATCGAGCTCCGGATCCACCCCGATATCCGTGAGGCCGAGCCCGGCGACAAGGTCAGGTTCACCATCGCCCTTTTCAACCAGAAGACGGGCCATAAGTTTCCCACCGGGTCGGTCGAGGACCGGATCGTCTGGATGCACGTCGAAGCGGTGGATGCCAAGGGGAAAGTCTACCACCTCCCGGTGGACAAGAAAGGCTTCGCCGGAGAGGAATTCACGATCGGCGCCGACACCCTGGCCTACCAGGACATGGGCATAGCCCTCGGCGATCCCAATTTCAAGGGCGTCCAGAGGGACGGCATCCCCGTAGGGGATCGCATCTTCCGGATGGCCTACTTCGACCCTCAGGGGCGGATGACCATCCAGCAGTGGAATACCAAATCATTCGGCACAGATTACCGCCTTGGGCCGCGGGAGACCAAGCTCGAGACCTGCACCTTCACGCTTCCCTTCGATATCGCCCCTGGATCCCTCAAAGTCACGGCGGTCATGAATTACCAGAAGCTCGTCAAACCCGTAGCCGATTTCCTGGGCGTGCCGGCCGAAGAATCCGAGATCATCCAGGTCAATGACCATTCCACGACCATCACCGTGCTTCAATGAGGTCAAAAATGAAAAGGACTATCCTCAGCCTGATTGGAAGCGTCATTCTCATCCAGGCGTCGGCGGTTGAACTCCAGGCCATCCCGGCCTTCGCTCGCAAGTACCAGATGACCTGTAAGACCTGCCATACACCCTTCCCCAAGCTCAAGCCCTACGGGGACGAATTCGCCGGGAATGGGTTCGTCATCAAGGACAAGGATGCGCCCCGGTACTTCGTGGACACCGGAGACGATTTTCTGTCGCTGCTCCGTGAGCTGCCGATCGCGCTGCGACTAGAGGGATTCTTCACCTACGATAACGCCGACACCAAACAGTGGGACTTCACCTCTCCCTACGTCCTGAAGATCCTCTCCGGAGGCGAGATCACCAAGAACATCGCCTACTATTTCTATTTCTTCTTCTCCGAACGGGGCGAGGTCGCCGGCGTCGAGGACGCTTTCCTCATGTTCAATGACCTGTTTGGCTCCGCGATCGACTTCTACATCGGCCAGTTCCAAGTTTCCGATCCGCTCTTCAAGCGGGAGCTGCGCCTGACCTTCGAGGATTACCAGATCTACCGGGCCAAACCGGGAGAGTCCGACATCGACCTGACCTACGACCGCGGCGTCATGCTCACCTACGGCCTCCCGACGGGCACGGACTTCACTGTGGAGGTCCTCAACGGGAGCGGAATCGGAGAGGCCAACATCTTTCGCAACTTCGACAACGACAAATACAAGAACTTCGTCCTCCGCGTCTCCCAGGATCTGGGCGACTCCTTCAGGCTTGGTGGGTTTACCTATCTGGGAAAAGAGGAAAAAGAGAACGTCGGCAACTCCCTGTGGATGCTGGGGGCAGACGCGACCGTTACGGCCAAGCCGTTCGAGCTCAACCTGCAGTACGTCGAGCGCCGGGATGACAACCCCTTTTTCGCCGTCTCCAGCCTGGTGCCTCCGGAAGACATCAAGACCAGAGGAGCCTTTGCGGAGCTGGTCTACCTGCCCAAGGGTGACGACAGCAAATGGTACCTGGCAGGACTCTATAACTGGGTGGACGGCGACTTCGACGAACTGGACTATTCTTCGGCCACCATCCACTTTGGCCGGATGCTCCGCCGCAACATCCGGGCCACTCTCGAGTTCACGTATATCTTCGACAGCGCCTACGAAGACCATGGGAGGTTAGCCCTCGGTCTGATAACCGGCTTCTAAAAATGGGGACGTTCCCCAAAGTACCACCCTGCCTTTGATCCCGTCGGCAATAGACAGTAAAAATCGAGCAGGGTGGTACTTTGGGGAACGTCCCTAACTTTCTTCACCGAATCCCGATATACTCCTTTGTGGAATGGACCAAAAGGAGAATCGCTTGGTCGAGCTCGTCCTGGGCGGTCGGACAGAAGCTTTCGAACCCCTGGTAACGCCCTACCGGAAGCTCCTGCTGACCATGGCGTATCGCCTCAGCCGGAACATCGAGGAAGCCAAAGAGATCTCCCAGGAAACGCTGCTGCGGGCTTTTCGTTATCTCGGCTCGTTTGACAAAAAGAGGAGCTTTAAGAATTGGCTCCTTCAGATCGAGATGAACGTCTGGCGCAGTCTCGGCCCGAAAGCGCCGGATGAGGGAACGCTCCGCCAGATGGCCGTCCCCGATGCTGCGGAAAACCCAGAAGAAAGCCTGGCCGGAAAGGAAGCGCGGGAGAAACTCCTCTCCTGTCTCGACGGGCTCAGCCCCAGAGAAAGAGAGGTCTTTCTTCTCCGCGACATCGAAGGCCGGAGCGTCAAGGAAACGGCCGAGATATTGCGGACATCGGCCATTTCCGTCCGGGTCCATCTTTCCAGGGCGCGGGACAAGGTGAGGGAACTCGTCAAAGAACGATACCCCGGACTCATGAGGACCCAGGGATGAACTGCTTCAGGGCCAGAAAATGGATCCTTCTCTACGCAGAGGCTGATCTCCCGGCAAGAAGATCGCAACGCCTGGAAGCGCACCTCGATAAGTGCGCAACCTGCAAGAAGGAAATCGAAGAGATCAGGGCCGCTCTGGCCGGGGTCCAAACTGTCGCCGATCAAGGGACTCTCGATTGGCCGGAGGCGGAATGGATGGTCTTGATGGCCCGGATTAAGTCAGAACGGCCCGGGCCTCGTCCCAAGTCTGCCCTGCAGGCATTTCCCCGAAAATCCTGGGCCTATGGGCTCGCCCTGGTCCTGATCTTGGTCGCAGCGGTCCTGATCCGGAAGATCGTTCCCTCTCCGCCCCCAATCCCCCTTCTCACAGAGATCATGATGCCCACTCCGACCCAGCCACTCCGCGCACTAAGGACGGATGAGGCAACTTCGGCTGGCTATCCTCAAGATCGTCCATTCAGAGTATACGAACGCCGGAAGGGCCCCGATCGCGTCCTGCTTGCGGCCGGACCCGCGCCGGATAAAGCGGCCCAGGATATGATGTCCATGACC
>DAIPLF010000287.1:0-1455 GCA_036769375.1 Candidatus Aminicenantota bacterium
GGCTCCTGCGGCATTTGCGGGATGGACCTTGTCCGTGTTGAGGCGGAAGAACAAGCCGCGCCCCCAGCCAAGAAAAAGACCATGTACCGCTCGACCATGAACCCGAACGAGATTTCCGATAAGCCCGGGAAAGACTCCATGGGCATGGATATGGTGCCTTTTGAGGTTGAAGAAGGGGGCGAGGTGTCCGAGGTCGGCGGCCGGATCCAGGTCAAGATCAGCGCAGAGAGACAGCAGCTCATCGGGATCAAGACGGCGCTCGTGAAATCCCAGCCCATCCATAAGCTCATCAAGGCCGTAGGCCGGGTCGACTATGCCGAACCGAACATCTCACTCGTTAACCTCAAGTTCGACGGCTGGGTGGAAAAGCTCTACGTGAATTCCACCGGCCGAGCCGTCCGGAAGGGCGAGCCCCTTTTCGATATCTATAGCCCGGAACTTGTTTCCGCCCAGCAGGAGTACCTCATCGCTCTCAAGGCGGAGGCCACGCTCGGCGGAACCGGGTCGATCCTCAAGTCGGCCCGTGAGAAGTTGAGGCTTTGGGATATGACGGACAGCCAGGTCGAAGAGCTCGGCCGCACGGGCGAATTCAAGAAAACCGTAACGGTCTATACTCCTGGGTCCGGGGTCGTGATCGAGAAGAACGTCGTTCAGGGGCAGAAGATCATGGCCGGGGAGAACCTGTTCAAAATCGCCGACCTGTCCAGGGTCTGGATCCTCGGCGAAGTCTACGAGTATGAACTGCCCTTCATCCAGACGGGCCAGGAGGTAAAAGTCTCTCTTTCCTACTATCCCGGTGAATCTTTTATGGGGAAGATCGTCTATATCTATCCTTATCTCAAACCCGAGACGCGAACAAACCAGGTCCGGATCGAACTCGGCAATCCCGGCCTCAAGTTCAAGCCCGAGATGTTCGCCAACCTTGAGATCCAGGTCGATTACGGGACCAGGCTGACCGTCCCCGCCGATGCCGTTCTGGACGCCGGCGATACCAAGATCGTCTTCGTAGCCAGGGGCGACGGCTATTTTGAGCCCCGTGAGGTCAAGCTCGGCGTCAGGGGCGAGGACATGTATGAGGTCCTCGGCGGGTTAAGCGACGGCGAGAACGTGGTCACGTCCGCCAACTTCCTGATCGACTCCGAGTCGAGCCTCAAGGCCGCCCTCAGCCGGATGACCAAGCCCGCGGCGGGAGACCAGGAACATGATTGAGAAGATCATCGAGTTCTCGGCGAAGAATAAGTATATCGTCATCATCTTCGTCGCTGCGGCCATTGTCGGCGCCATCTACGCCATCCGGAATATCCCGCTGGACGCGATCCCGGACCTCTCGGACACCCAGGTCATCATCTATTCGCGGTGGGACAGGAGCCCGGACATCATCGAGGACCAGGTGACCTATCCGATCGTGACGGCCATGCTCGGAGCACCCAAGGTCAAGGCGATCCGCGGTTACTC
>DAIPLF010000287.1:1555-3637 GCA_036769375.1 Candidatus Aminicenantota bacterium
CTGGTGGAGTTCTCGGGAAAAGAATATATGGTCCGGGGCCGCGGCTACGCCAAGTCGGTTAAGGACATCGAAGACATCGTCGTCAAGAACGACATGTCCGGGACTCCGGTCCTCGTCAGGAATATCGCCCAGGTCGGCCTGGGTCCCGAGATCCGACGTGGAGTCGCCGACCTCGACGGCCAGGGGGACACCGTCGGCGGCATCGTTGTCATGCGTTCCGGAGAGAACGCCCTGAACGTCGTCAACCGGGTCAAGAACAAACTCGAGGAGATCCGGCCCTCCCTGCCCGCCGGAGTCGAGGTCGTGACGACCTACGACCGTTCGGAGCTGATCAATCGGTCGATCGAAACCCTCAGGAGCCAGCTCATCGAGGAAATGATCATCGTGAGCATCGTCATTCTCCTTTTCCTCTGGCATTTTCCTTCGGCGATCATCCCGATCGTCACCATCCCGATCGCTGTCCTGTTGGCGTTCATCCCCCTCTACGGCATGAAGTTGACGTCCAACATCATGTCCCTTTCCGGGATCGCCATCTCCATCGGAGTCCTCGTCGACGGGGCCATCGTCGAAGTGGAGAACGCCTACAAGAAACTTCAGCTCTGGCAGGCCGGCGGCCGGAAGGGCGATTATCACGTGGTCCGGCTGAACGCCCTCAAGGAGGTCGGGCCTTCGGTCTTTTTCTCACTGCTCGTCATCGCCGTCGCCTTCCTGCCGGTTTTCACGCTTGTGGACCAGGAAGGCCGGCTGTTCAAGCCGCTGGCCTACAGCAAGAACCTGGCCATGGCCATCGCCGCCATCCTCGCCATCACCCTCGACCCCGCCATGCGCATGCTGTTCACCCGGATGGACTACAAGCACTTCCGGCCAAAGTGGCTGTCGGGAATCGTGAACACGATCTCGGTCGGCCGCTATTACCCCGAGGAGAAGCATCCGATCAGCAAGATCCTCTTCCGGGTCTACGAGCCGGCCTGCAAGTTCGTCCTCAAGTACCGGAAGTCGACCATCGCCGGGGCCATTGTGCTCATGGCCGCCACCATTCCCGTCTTCTTCATGCTCGGGTCGGAGTTCATGCCCCCTCTTAACGAAGGAACCATTCTCTACATGCCGACGACCCTGCCCGGGATCTCGGTGACCGAGACCCAGAATCTCCTCCAGACGATGGACAAGGTTCTCAAGGACACGCCCGAGGTCCTGCGGGTCTTCGGCAAAGCGGGCCGGGCCGAGACCTCGACCGACCCGGCGCCGTTCAGCATGATGGAGACGACGGTCATACTGAAGCCAGAAAGTGAGTGGCGGCCGGTCAAGCGCTGGTACTCGGCGCTTCCGCAGTTCCTCCGGAGGCCGTTCCGCCACATCTGGCGCGACCGCATCACCTGGGACCAGCTGGTCAACGAGCTGGACCAGAAAATGCAGTTCCCGGGCGTCTCCAACGCCTGGACCATGCCCATCAAGGCCAGGATCGACATGCTGACGACGGGCGTACGCACCCCGATCGGCATCAAGGTCTACGGAGCGGACTTGAAGGAGATCGAGAGGATCGGAACGAGCCTTGAAGCGCTCCTGCGGGAGGTCAAGGGAACGCGGAGCATCTTCGCCGAACGCGTGACGGGCGGCTATTTCGTCGACTTCGATATCCGGCGTGGGGATATCGCCCGGTACGGACTGACCATTAAGGAAGTCGAGATGATCATCATGTCGGCCATCGGCGGGGAACCCGTTACCACGACCGTGGAGGGCCGGGAACGATACACGGTGAACGTCCGCTACGCCCGGGAGCTTCGAGACGACCTGGATAAACTCCGCCGCGTGCTCGTCCCAACCATGTCCGGCGCCCAGATCCCGCTGGAGCAGCTGGCCGACATTCACCTGACGCACGGGCCGTCCATGCTCCGGGACGAGAATGCGATGCTCTCCGGGTATGTCTATGTCGATATTACGGGCCGCGATGTCGGGAGTTACGTGGCCGAAGCCAAGACAATTGTCAGGGAGAAGATGACCTTGCCGGCGGGCTATTCCCTCCAGTGGAGCGGGCAATATGAAAATATGCTGCGGGTGAAAGAGCGGCTCAAGGTGGTCATCCCC
>DAIPLF010000288.1:0-3620 GCA_036769375.1 Candidatus Aminicenantota bacterium
CCTCGACCGAAGGAAAATCGACATCCCGGTGATGGGAGGCGATGGCCTGGGCGACTTTTTCCGACTCGCCGTATTTCTTGACCAGCTCGACGCTCAGCTCGGTGTGCGTTCCTTCGACATCCTTATCCACGGCCTTGCCGATATCATGCAGCAAGCCGGCCCTCAGGGCGACCTGCGTGTCCAGGCCCAGCTCTTTCGCCATCAGGGCGCACAGCATGGCTACTTCCTTGGAGTGCTGGAGCACGTTCTGGCCGTAACTCGTGCGGTACTTCAATTTGCCCAGAAGCTTGACCAGCTCGGGGTGGATGTTCTGGACCCGGAGCTCGAGCATGACCGATTCCCCTTCCTGCTTGATCTTATTCTCGAGCTCCACCTTGATGTTCTCGACGATCTCCTCGATCCGCGCCGGGTGGATTCGGCCGTCGATGACGAGCTTCTCGATAGCCAGCCGGGCGAGCTCGCGACGGATCGGGTCGAAGCTGGAGAGGATCACGGCCTCCGGCGTATCGTCGACGATAATGTCGACTCCGGTGGCCAGCTCCAAAGCCCTGATGTTCCGTCCCTCGCGGCCGATGATCCGGCCTTTCATGTCCTCAGATGGAAGGTCCACGACGGAGACGGTTGATTCGACGACATGCTCGGCCGCGGACCGCTGGATGGCCTGGGTGATGATCTCCCGGGCCAGCCCCTGGCTTTTCTCCCGGGTCTCCTCCTCGATCCGGCGGACCACCTGCACGGACTCGAGCCTGGCCTCATCCTCGATCTTCTTGATGAGCTGGCCCTTGGCCTCCTCCTGGGTGAGTCCGGATATCCGTTCCATCTCCTCCATCTGTTTCTTGACCAGCCCGGTGACTTTTTCTTCTTGGGCGTCGAGGTCCTTCTCCCGCTGGAAGACGCGACGCTCCCGGCCCGAAAACTCCCTCTCGCGTCTCTCCATTGCCTGGAACCGGCGGTCGAGGTTTTCCTCCTTGTTGACCAGGCGTCGCTCCATTTCATTGATCTTCTTCCGCCGCTCCCTGGTCTGCCGGTCGAAGTCCTCTTCAAAGTTCTGGGACCTTTCCTTCAGCTCGGCAGAGGCCTTTTGGGTGATCTGGTTCGCTTCCGCTGTGGCCTTTTCCAGGACGGCTTTGGCCTCTTCTCGAGCCCGGAACAGGTCCTGGGCGACCTGCCGCTTCCGGAGAAAATAATAGACGATGGCGACAACCCATAGGATCAGGGCCGAAACGCCGATAATGAGTGCCAGGTTCACGTTCCACCTCCTTCGAGGAGGGGCAGATGAGAGGTCCGGAGGAAGCCTATGAGACTACATGGAAAAGACGAGGGGTTGAACCAGCGGTCGCGGCCGCCCTTGAGCGGCCGGGCTTTTTATGGATTTTTCTCCAGATCATCATATTCCTTGTCTTCATGTAAGAGTTGGGTGTCCAGGCTCCCGATGTCACTCTCCATCTGCCCGATGACTTCATCCAGTTGATCCAGCTTCTTCTGGCTCAGGAAAAATTCGTCGGCGATGTTCATAGCCGCGAGCACGGCGATCTTCAGCATATCCGCCGACTTCGATTTAACAGCAACTTCGTGCATCTTCTGATCAACGTAAGAAGTCAGATGATTTATATATTTCTCATCCTCTTCTCCTCTGACTCTAATACGGTACTTCTGACCGTAAATCTCAACTTCGATAATGCGGTCGATCATAACCCGAGCTTATCGATCTGCCCGATGATGGCCTCGATCTTTGCTTTGATGGCTTCCCTCTCGGCTTCGCAGCGCTTCAGGTCCTCCTCGAACTTGAGCGTCTTTCGGGACTGATCTTCGTAGTCCTTGACGCCGGCCTTGAGCTCTTTGGCCTGCTGCTTGAGCTTCTCGTTTTCGGCCGTCAGCTTGTGTACGTAATCGATAACCTGGGAGATCTTTCCTTCGAGTATCTTAATTCTTTCCAGCTCGGTTGTCAATTTAGCCTCCCTCCCTTAACTGGGCCCCGAAGGCCCGCTTGAGTTGACTTAAAACCTGTTGCTCCGCGCGATCCACCTCTTCGGCCAGGAGTGTCCTCTGGGGATGACGGTAAACGATGCGGAATAACAGGGATATTTTGTCCTTGGGGACCGATTCACCGCGATACACGTTGATCAGCCGCGCCTCCTCCAGGATGGGCAGGGGGACCTTCACGATCGCCTGGCAGATGTCCTGATAGGCCACATCGCCGGGCACGAGAAGGGACACATCCCGGATGATGGCCGGGTACCTGGCGACCGGCTCATAAGAGAACGGCTTGGGCTGCTTGCCAAACAGGGCCTCGAGGTCGACCTCGGCGGCCCAGACCGGCTGTTTCAAGTCAAAAGCCTCCTTGAGCCTGGCGGCCATCTGACCGAGGAATCCGACTCTTTCCTCTTTATACGCCAAGGTCAGGCCGGACCCGGATTCAAAGCAAGGATGCTCGGCTTTCTCAAAGGAGAACGCCTCGTACCGCAACTGCTGGAGGAGGGCCTCACAGACGCCCTTGATGTGGAAAAAATCCGCTTCCCGGCTCATCTGCCTCCAGTTCGGCTCCTCCCGCATCCCCAAGCTTAGGAGCCCCAGGGTCAGGCGCTCCTGGCACCCATGGTCATCGCGGAAATAGATATTGCCGGTCTCGAAAATCTGGACGGAGTCCAAGCCGCGATTCTTGTTCCAGGCCGCTGTTTCCAGGAGGCCGCCGAGGAGGCTCGTCCTCAGAAGCGATGCCCGGGCGGAAATGGGATTCCGGATCTCCACGGCCGCCAACCCGGTCGCCAGCAGCCGCTCCTTATCCGCGTCCGAAAAGCTGAAATTGACGACCTCGTTGAACCCGTAATGAAGCAGAAGCGGCCGGACACGGGCCAGCTTCTCTCGCCTCTTGTCCGGGATCGGCGCAACAACCTTGAGGGGAGGAACGACTGAAGGGATTCGCTCGTACCCATAAAAGCGGGCCACCTCTTCGATCAAATCGGCCTCACGGTCAAGGTCCACCCGCCAGCTGGGAACCTTGACTCGCCAGACTCCCGGCTGCTGCAGCTCGACACCCATTTCCAGGTCGATGAGAATCTTCGGAACGAAGGACTCGTCAATCTCTACCCCGAGGAGCTCGTTGATTCGCCGATGGCGCAGGATGACCTCTTTCTTCTTGGGGGGAAGCGGGAAGACGTCGGCCGGCTTCTTTGCCGACCGGCCTCCGAATTCGGAGAGGAGCGAAGCCGCCATCAAGGCCGCTTGGGGAGGGAAGGCGATGTCCGCACCCCTCTCGAACCGGTAGGACGCATCTGTCTGGAGGCCGGCTGCCTTGCGGGTCAGCCGGATCGAGACGGGATTGAAATAGGCGCTCTCGATAAAGACGTCAGTTGTCCCTTCAGTGACAGCAGACTCCTGTCCCCCGATGACTCCAGCCAGGGCGATCGGCTTCACCTCGTCGGCGATGACCAGCATATCCGGAGCAAGGCTTAAATCCGTGCCATCGAGGCAGAGGAGCCTCTCCCCCTTCTTGGCCCGCCGGATGATCACCCGGGCCTCGGCAATCTTGTTCAAATCAAAAGCATGAATGGGATGGGAGGTCGCAAAGAGAACATAGTTGCTGATGTCGACAACGTTGTTGATGGGGTTGAGCCCCATGG
>DAIPLF010000289.1:0-3616 GCA_036769375.1 Candidatus Aminicenantota bacterium
GGATGGGGGCGATAGGATTCGACGGGGATAGTGAGGCGGAAGCTGCATGTCGAGATTCCATCTACCTCGTAAAACGGTGGAAACACATAAGTGCAGAAGCACAACCTGTTGCTGCCTAAGGTATAGGCAAGCCGTTTCCCGGGTTCCCTCCTGCGGTTCCCGGGAGGCGTCGACCAGCAGGATAGCGAGCCAGGTTAGCCCTGAACGTGGTGAGTGAAATGCATCGAGGGCTGGTTGGACGGCGCTTTTCCTCTTCGAGCGCCGCTCGACGAGATCAAAGAAGGGGATATGCATGTAGAGGCTTCTTGCTGAATGTCTCCGGACGCGGGTTCGATTCCCGCCGCCTCCACCATCCTTTTGCGCTGAGCGGAATTGATAGGCCTTAACGAGACGACGACAAAGCGGCTGACCTGCTTTTCTCTTCTTTTCTTCTCCCTGCTTTCCCTCGCGGCCGCCCAGCCCACGCTCCGGGTCTCGGCCCAGGATAACGATGGTTACACCCGGGTCATCGTGACCTTTCCTTCGTCTCTCCCCTTTGCCCTGGAGAAGGATGGCACCCTGCTCCTTGTCCGGGTCAATTCCCGCTCGACCTTCCGGCTGAAAACTGACCCGGTCAAGAGCCGCCTTATCAAGGCCTTCAGCTGGGCCAAGAGCAACGACTTGTATATCATCATCATCGAGGCCCGCCACGAGCGCTTCCGCTACGATCCCTTCAAGGTCGAGAATAAGCATCAGCTGGCCATCGATTTCTACGAACTCGCGGCTCCGCCGGCCGCCAAGGAGCCGGCGGCAGAGGTGCGCCAGGCGCCGCCCGCGACCGAAAAAAAGAAGGACCTGCCGCCCCCCGTCCAAGCCTCGACCCCGGCCGAAGGGATCCGGACGATCGTCATCGACCCCGGACACGGAGGTTTGGAGTACGGAGCCAAGGGGAAGTTCGGGACGCTCGAGAAGGATATCACTCTGGCCATCGGCCTCAGGCTCAAGGCGTTGATCGAGAAGAACCTGGCCTTCCATGTCGAGCTGACGCGGGACCGGGACATGGACGTCTCCCTGGAGAACAGGGCGGCCATGGCCAACAACCACCGCGCCGAGCTCTTCATCAGCATCCACGCCAATAGCTCCTACCGCTCCCATGCGAACGGCTCGGAAACGTTTTTCCTCAGCCTCAACGCCTCCGACGAGGAGGCCCGCCGTCTGGCCTACCTCGAGAACAACTCCGCTGATCTGGATAGGCCGCTGGCCAGCGAGAATCAGGACGATATCAGGATGATCCTCTGGGACATGGCCCAGTCCGCCTACCTCAAGCAGAGCCAGCGGCTGGCCGAGATCATCCAGGACGAACTGAACTCGCTCCTGGGCACGAAAGACCGGGGCATTAAGCAGGCGCCGTTCAAGGTGTTGGCGGGGGTGGCCTGCCCGGCTGTCCTGGTCGAGTCGGCCTTCATCTCCAATCCGCAGGAGGAAAGAGACCTGGCCCGGGGTGCCTTCCAAGAGAACGTCGCCCAGGCCATCTACCGTGGTCTCGTCCGCTACATCAAGTTGCTCTCATGAAGAAGCGAAAGATCTCTCCGTCCCAATGGACCTTGCTCGGGCTGTCCCTGATCGTCGTCTTGGTGCTGGCGGCGGTCCTGTTCAAGGGCGGCGGCGGGGAGAAGATCAAGCCCGCCCTCGAGACTTCACCGGCTGAAAATCCGTCCGAAGCGGCTCCGGCGCGGGAGGCCAAGAAGGTTCAGCTCTTTTTTCTGTCGGAGGACGACAGCTCCCTTCATGCCGAGCAGAGGGAGATATCGGTCGGGCCCTCGGTCGTCGAAGAGGCCGAGCGGACTGTCAAAGAGTTGATCCGGGGCTCGGACAAAGGGTACATCTCGCCCCTGCCTCCGGAAACCAGGCTTCGGCAGCTTTTCGTCACCAAGGAGGGCGTCGCCTACGTGGACTTCTCGCGGGAGATCATGGAGAAGCATCCCTCGGGGTCATCGGCCGAGCTGGCCACAGTGTATTCCATCGTCAACACATTGGCCTATAATTTTAAGCCGATCAAGAAAGTTTTCATCCTGGTAGAGGGAAGCGAAAAGGAGACACTGGGCGGTCACATCAACCTCAGCCTGCCGTTCGTCCCCCTTTATTCGCTGAACGCCCGCTAGCGTTCTGATCCCCATGAAGAGCCTTCCCCAGGTCACGATCGTCGGTTTTCCAAATGTCGGCAAGTCTACCCTTTTCAACCAGCTTCTGGGGAGAAAGGAATCCCTGGTCCATTCCCTTCCGGGGATGACCCGCGATGCCGTGTCGGCCCTCGGAGAGCTGCGGGGAAAGAGATTCATCCTGACTGATACCGGAGGGCTTTATGATCCATCCGAGGCCCCCCTGGCCGCCGCCGTGGCGGACAAGGCTTGGAGCGCGGCCCGGAAATCCGATGTCATCCTGCTCGTCCTGGATGGAAAAAGGGACCTTACGCCGGCCGAAGAGGATCTCTTTCTCTCTTTGCGGAAGCTCGGGAAAGCGGTCATCGTCGTCCTCAACAAGATCGACTCCGAGCTCCAGGAGAGCCGGCTGGGAGACATCTTCAACCGCCTCCGAACTGAAGCGATCGTGGCCGTCGCCGCCGAGCACAAGAGAAACCTGGATGAGCTCGAAGAAAGGTTGGCCGCCCTGCTTCCCGGCGGTCCGGCGGAGATGGAAGGCCTCCAGCCTCTGCGCCTGGCTTTCATCGGCCGGATCAATGTCGGCAAGTCCTCGCTCATCAACCGGCTCTGCGGGGAGGAGCGTCTGATCGTGAGCAGCGCGCCGGGAACGACCAGGGACAGCACCGATACTTATGTGGTCAGGAACAAGAAGATCTTCTGCCTAATGGATACGGCGGGGGTGAGGCGTCTGAGCCGGACTCGGGATGAACGAGAAAAAGCCGGGATCATCCGGGCGCGGAAAGAGATCAGTCGGGCGGATGTTCTTTGCCAGATTCTGGACGGGGGGGAGTTCCCCACCCGGCAGGATGTCGCCATCGCCCACCTCGCCTATGAATCGGGCAAACCCCTCGTCCTGGCGCTAAACAAGTGGGATTTGATCCCGAAGGGCGAATCTCCTCAGGTGATCAAAACCAGCGTTTTCCGGGGGATGCCCTTTGTGAGCTACGCTCCCCTCCTCTTCGTCTCTGCCCTGACGGGCAAGGGAGTCGTCAAGATTCTCGAGGAGGCTGAGGAAGTCTACGAGCGCGGCTCCCAGAGAGTGGAGACGCCCCGGCTTAACGAATTCCTGGCTTGGGTGAACGCCACGCGTCCTCCGCTGACCAAGACAAAGCGGCGGATCAAGATCAAGTACATGACCCAGAAAGGCATCCGGCCGCCGACCTTCGTCCTTTTCGCCCATAGTCCAGTCCGCCTGCTTCCTGCTTATGAAAAGTACTTCCTTCAGGCGCTGCGCGAGCGGTTTGGACTTTGGGGGACGCCGCTCCGTCTGGTTATGAGAAAGAGTTGACTTGAACCCCTCTTCTATTATACATTGGTCGTCCGTTTGGGCATTGTCTTGACATTCTAAGGAGGCTGCGATGAGTCATAAGAGAGTCGGCTTCGTCTTCGCGGTGTTGCTGGTCTTTTTCTTCGTCACCGCCTTCACCGGCTGTGAG
>DAIPLF010000290.1:0-3616 GCA_036769375.1 Candidatus Aminicenantota bacterium
CTCCACCAGCCCGAGTGCGGATTGGTCCAGGAATCGCGCGAGTCGTAGCCCAAGAAGGCGGACAGGCCGGGGGCGAGATCTGAATTATCGGCTGACACTGTTTTCCCTGAGACATCGCTCCTGAGATACTGCACGCTGATCCGTCCTCCGTAATTCAGGTGATCCCTATATTGGCGCAGGAGCGTTGTGTAGATCTCGTAAGCCGTCTCGCCGAAGTCGAAGACCTCGTTCTGGCGCTCGCGGTAATAGAAATCCAGGCCGTAAGCGAGCTTATCCCCTTTGATCCAGGGATTGGCCAGCCGGAACTCGATATTGGTGGCCCCGCCGAAAACCGCCCGGCTGGACAGGAACAGGGCTTCTCCATTGAGGTTGAGGGCACTGAGACCCGCCCCGAACAGGACCCCGTTCTCATCGCTGAACGAGAGCGAAAGGGAGGGGATGATCGGGAAAGTCTCCTTGACTTCGACGAGGAGGACGATAGCGTCTTCTTCCTCGACCGGCGTGATCTTGATGCCGCTGAAGATCCTCAGCCGATCGAGCCGGCTGAAGGCGAAATCGACGTAATCTTTGACGAGGGGCGCCCCGATGAGGGGGGACAGCTCGCGCTGGAACACGAGGTCATCGGTTCGTTTGTTGCCGACGATGCGGATGGCTTTAACCTTCTTTTGGGCGGCGTCCTGGCCGGAGAGAAGAAAATGAGGTGCAAGGACCAGGGCGATGGCAAAGACAAGCCGCATCAAGATTCCTGCCTTTTTCATTGATCCAAGACCAAAAGCATGCTAGCCGGTAAATCCCGGCCTTGTCAATTCGACTTCCGATAAACCTGGGGGTTAATTGGCCCGGTGGATGATGCGCTCGAACCCGGTTTACATCATCGGGCCTCCAGGCCCTGCGGATGGCTTCAGTTCATACCCTGCCGGCGGCTCGGCTCCCAATAAGTGACGGACGAAATAATCCCAGCGCCGCCGCACCATGTAGGGCTCGTTCCCGAAGCCGTGGCTGCGGTTAGGGAACAGGATCAGGTCGAAGTCTTTGTTCGCTTTGATCAGCTCGTTGACCACGAGCAGCGTATTGTATGGAGGCACGTTGCTGTCCATCGTCCCGTGCGCCAGCAACAGTTTTCCCTTGAGGTTCTTGGCGAAATTTTGATTGGCCTGGCTGTCGTAGTTCGACTTGCCCTCGGGGTTAGCGACAAGCAGGCCTTGCCACTTCTCGCCCCAGTCGTCCTCGTAGCCCCGGTTGTCATGGTTCCCGGCCTGGGAAACGCCGACCTTGAAAAAGTCAGGGTAATGGAGCATCGCACCGCAGGCGGCAAAGCCGCCGCCGGAGTGTCCGTAGATCCCGGCCTTGTCG
This sequence comes from Candidatus Aminicenantota bacterium, assembly GCA_036769375.1. GTDB lineage: Bacteria > Acidobacteriota > Aminicenantia > Aminicenantales > UBA8522 > UBA8522. Next base: position 1,354 of record DAIPLF010000290.1, read on the forward strand.
ATATCGATCCACGGGTAACGCTGGGCCAGCTCCTTCATCCCGGCCACCTGGTCGGGCAGGGTGTTATCGCCCAAGTTCCCGTAATAAGCATCATGAAAAGCCTTTGAGCGCCCGGGATTCCCCATCCCGTCCAGTTGGATAACAATAAAGCCAAGTTCAGCCAGGGACTGGGCATCGCCGGAGGCAGGCAAAAAGCTCCGGCTCCTGACGCTCCCCGATTGCGGACCCGGATAGATGTTGTTGATGATCGGATATTTTTTCCCGGGGTCGAAATTGGTCGGCCGGAACATAAGGCCATAAAGGTCGGTGGCGCCGTCCCTGGCTTTGACCTTAAAAGGCAGGGGGGGCTTCCAGCCTGTCGCCAAAAGCCGGGAGATGTCGGCCTTCTCGAGGCTGAGGATGAGCTTTCCTTCCGCGTTCCGCAACACGGAGACCTGGGGAACGTCGGGTTTCGAGTAGCTGTCGACGAAGGTGAGACCGGAGGGCGACAGACTGACTTCGTGGTCGGCGTCCTCCGGCGTCAGGAGGACAAGGCCGCTTCCATCGAAACCGACGCTGTAGAGATGCCGGAAGTAGGGATCGCGGCCCTTCTCGCGGCCGCCGGCCAGGAAGGTGATCCTCCGGTTCTTTTCGTCGACCCGCAACAACTGGAGCACGGGCCACTCGCCGGTTGTGATCTGGTTTTTCAGCCGGCCGCTCTCGAGGTCGTAGAGATAGAAGTGTGCCCAGTTGTCCCGCTCGGAGAACCAGATCACTTCGTTCGTTGCGGCCAGGAAGCGCCAGTTGGCATGGTCGCTCCCGGACTCAAAGTAGGTCTCAACCTTCTCCTCGTAAACGTCCCGGACTTCGCCTGTTTCCGGGTCGGCCAGGCGAACCACCTCGTGCTTATGATCGCGGGAAGTCGAGACAAAGACGAGCCGCGACCCGTCCGGGCTCCACTGCACATCCTCCATGCCGCCGTCCCACGTTTTGATATCATCGGTGAAGGTGGAGCGGTGCTGGTCGGGAGGCATCTTCAGCCGGACCAGGCGGTGGCCGTCGAGATGGATGACGACGCGCTCGATCATGGTCACAACCTTGTCGCCAGGCAGAGGGTATTTCCAGGCCTGAAGGACAGGATGACCCACCTTGGTCTCAACGAGGTACATCTCTCCGACCTCTCGCTGGTCCTGCTGGAACGTGGCGATCTTCTTAGAGTCGGGTGACCAGGAGACGACCGGCCGGTCGGTCCTGATCCAGCCGGCGTTGTCGGTCGCATAACCATAGTCCTCGATACCGTTCGTCGTGAGCTGTTTTTCCGTCTTGGTCGAGACCTCGCGGACCCAAAGGTTGTGGTCGCGGATGAAGACGGCCAAAAGCCCGTTGGGTGACAGCACCTCGGGGGGCTCAGTGGCGCCCGGCCTGCGGCCTTCGCCACGTCGTTTTCCGGGGGGAGCGGCCTCGTCCCCCCCGATCGGCTTGAGGGACTTGCCCTTCAAGTCGCATGACCAGCGCTTCTTTTCGGCTGAGAAGGAGATCGACTTGCCGTCCTTCGAGAAGTCGAACGTCCAAAAGGGAAGATGGGCGGCGTCAAAGGTCTTTCCCGCGGCCTTGGAGAGAGCGGCGGCGACCCCGGCGTGATCAAAAGCGGGCCTGCGAGTCCCCCGCTTCGGGTCGACCAGGATGAACTCGCTTCCATCATTTTCAATGGAGTTCCTGTACCAGAAGCGGTCGCCGGGCAGCCAATTCGGGCGCACGCCGGAGCGGAGCACCAGCGGGGCCGTGTTGTAAGCCATGAATTTCTCGGCTTGGGCATAGTCGGCCGCGGTCAGGGAACGGGGAGCTTCGGTGTCTCTTCCCGATGCGGCGGCAGACAAAAAGACAAAGCTCAGGAGAAAAATGATAAAGGTTCGATGGCCAGGTTGATTCTTGCGTTCTTCCATTTTTGGCCTCACTGTTAGCAGAGACTTTGATGTTTTTGGGAGTCTATATATCACCCCCGCAGCCATCTGTCCAATTCTTCCCGCAAAAAGTAAGTTTTCCAGGGGCAAAAAAAACTTGACAACGGCCAGGCTCTAGTATAAGTTTACTTAGTCTATTGACAAAGTCGACTATTAGGGGTCGCTGTTGTTTTTCAGGAGAGAAAAGGCAGCGGCGAGGAAAGGCCCCGCCTTTCCCGGGCAACGAAAGGAGAAAGAATTGAGTGAACGAAGAGTGAACAGACTGTGGAGGCCGTATGTTCTTGGGGTTGGCGTGTTTGTCCTGGCGGTTCTTTTGCTTTCCG
>DAIPLF010000291.1:0-2216 GCA_036769375.1 Candidatus Aminicenantota bacterium
GTGGGAATAGATGTAGCGCTCCCCAAATGCCTTGGTCTTGCCCTTGAGCACCGGCGTGAGGTCCTCCCCAGCCAGGTCTTTCAGCCGGTCAAAGCGCAAGAGAGAAACGAGGGTGGGCAGGATGTCCATCGTCGAGACGTTGACCGTCGGACGCTTCCCGTTGAAGAGCCCCCGTTCGGGCCAGGAAAAAAGCAGGGGCACGTGGATGACGGTGTTGTACAATGACCTTCCATGTCCGTAGAAGCCCTTCTCCTGCTGCTCTTCCCCATGGTCTGCGGTGACGACGAGGATCGTGTTCTGCGACCAGCCGAACCGGCTGTAGAGTTCTTCCAGGCAGGTATCGACCAGCCGGGTCTCCTTGTCGTACATGATCTTCATATCCGTGAAGTTGTCGCCTGTTCTTTCGCTCTCCTCCAGCGGGACCTTGTAGGGCAGATGATTGTCGTTATAATGAAGATAGAGAAAGTAGGGGTTTGCGGCCCGGATCTCTTTTTCCAGGCTGAGGGCTTTCCTTGTGATGAACCGCGCGCCATTGTGCGAGTACGACAAAAGGCGGTCGAACCCCTGTTCGAACCCCTGCTTGTCTGAGATATTCACATTGTCCGAAATCCCGTAGGTCCGGTAGCCGGCCCGGCGGAAGACCTCGGGCAGGGTCGTGATCATTTCGGGGATCCGGTTGATCTTGATGTGGGGGTACTTCTTGATAAGCTTAACCTGGGCAAACAGGCCCATGACGACACCGTGCTGGAACGGGTACAGGCCCGTGAAGATCGAGGCTGTGGCCGGAGCGGTCCAGGAGGAGGCGGCATAGGCCTTTTCGAACACAACCCCCCCGGCCGCCAGCTTCGTGAGGAACGGCGCGGTCTCTTTGGCATAGCCGTAGAAAGGCAGGCGGTCGGCCCGCAGGGTGTCGATCACCACAACGACCACGTTGGGCCTTGGCGGGCTCTTGCGCAGCAACAGATGGGCGGCGAACAGGGCCGCGGCAAGGAACAGTGAGGCGAAGAGGATCGTTTTGAGTTTCATCGGATAACTCCAAATCTTAGCAGAACGGACAGGGACCCGTCAATCCGCCGCGCTTTAACCCGGCGGCCGGTTCAGCTGATTAGAGCTTGAAAAAAGGCCCGCGGTCATTCCAGGGCATAGAGACTCGTCCCCTCGGTTTTCTTGACGAGTTTCAGGGCGGAGGGGGTTGGCATTCTTCCGGCCTCCCTCGCTCCGAAAAAGACGTGGGTCAGTCCGTTTTTGCGGAGATATTCCCGGCCTTCCGGCTGGTCGATCTGAGCGAGGGCCCGTTCCGTCTCCCGGCGGCGACTTTCATAGGCTTCGGGTGCCACCTGGAAGGCGATGCCGTGCATGGAGTCGCCGACCAGCATGTCCCGGCCGGCAAAAACCGGGACGATCGAAAAGAACCATTCCCTGGCCGCCGGATATGTCTGGATCACGGCGCGCCTGTCCAGATTGCGGTCGATCCAGCGGGCCATGTTCATTTCCCCGACAGGGACCTTCAGCGTGTGGCTGCTGGAGATGTCCTGGGCGCAGTAGATGTCTCCCAGGAAGGTCGGAAGGCCGGCGACCATGACGACAAGGGCGGCGGCCCCGAAGAGCCTCGGGTAGCGGCCCAGGGGGGCCAGCCCGGCGACTAGGAGGAGCTGCAGGATGAGGCTCAGTTTCAGGGGGAATTCTGCTCCCAAAGGTTCGATCCGCAGGAAAAACGCCAGAATCAGGGTCAGGATCAAGGCCATGAACAGCGCGGCCGCGAAAACGTCCCGGCTCTTTTTCCATTCGAGCGCGTAGCCGACCAAGGCCAGGATGAACACTGGGCCGAAGTTGAGTCCGATGATCCAGAGCAGTTTCGAGGCCTGCGGGAGAACCAGTGAGATATTCGAAGGGACCGAGCCGAGCATCGCGGTGACCTTGACGAACGCCAGCGACAGGATGGCAGAGGCAGCCAGGGAAATCAGCCAGGAGCGAGAGAACCGACCGGAGAGCAGGGTTAACAGCAGGTAGATCCCCAGAATAAGGAAGCCCGCTGCGCCGATGAAAAAGCTCGACAGAAAGGAAAAAGCCATGGCCGCCGAGGCGAGGGCAAACCGGCTTCGCCTGACCAACATGAGGCTAAGCATCAGGAAGGTCAGGGCTTCCAGGTGCATCGGGGTGAACAGGATGGCGCGGTGCAGGGTGTCCATCGGGGGCTGGGAAAAAAGCACGTTCGA
>DAIPLF010000291.1:2316-3615 GCA_036769375.1 Candidatus Aminicenantota bacterium
ACCGCCCAGAACGAAGCCCGGTAATGATAGAAGCCTTCCGCCTCCTTCCCGAAATTCTTAAAGGGGAAATAGGTGATGGCCGCGCCAAGGAGCAGGGCGGCGACGACCCAAGTGCTTCCTCGCCTCCGGTCGCCGGCCTCAGGCCCGGTCCGGGGCCCGATCTTGAGCGCGGCCGCCGTGGAGAGGACCGCCAGCGGGACCGTCAGGATAAGGTGATGGAGGTGGATGATCTTGGCCAGATACCAGATCAGCTGGAACAGCCCCAGGCCGCTCAGGGCGGGGAACAGCCACGCCCGGAACAGGTGGCTGTCCCCTTCCGGCAGGAAGACGCGCGCTGCCTGGCCGAGCATGATCACCAGAATGAAGGTGGCGGAAGTCAGCCAGACGGCGGTCGGAGGGAGGCGGAACGTGATCAGATAGACGGCGAACAGGGCGACAAAGAGAGTTCCGGCGACAGGGAGCCTGGTGCCGCGCATCAACCTACTTCACGAAGCCGGTCGCTTTCTGAAAACGGTACATCAAGGCCAATAGTATCAGTTCTCCGAAAAGAAGGTAAGACTGGAGGAAATTCCACCGCGTTTCGGCGAAGGCCGTATTAAGGAAATGAAGAAAATGGCTGGAGAGGAGATAGGAAATCGCGACGGCCGCGACCCAGAGGGTCTTGTTCTCGATCTCTCCCCCGAAGATCGCCAGCCACAGCAGGACGGAGATGATGAAGGTGAATCCGTAGGTGTGCTCCCAGGCGATCGGAGAGGCGATCGTGATGCTCAACAGGATGATCAAGTAGTGCAGGAGATTCAGCCGCTTCCGGTTCTTCCAGCCGCAGCCCAGGGCCAGGCCCAGAATGAGCAGTGAGGTCGCGCTCGTTCCCCAGCGGACCCAGGCATTCTCCGGAGGATACTTGTCGGCTACCCAACGCAGGTTGTTGCCGTTCCGGAGAAGGCGGTTGAGAAAGCCGTTGATCGATTGGTTGGGATAATAGCCCTCTCCGTGGCTGCCGATATAGCTCAGCGCCCGGGCGTAGTCCAGGTGATTCTGCCAGCCGTAGAGGGCGACGGACGCCGCCAGTCCGCAGAGAACCACGATGAGGAACGCGGCTGCGAAGCGCCGGCGCTTCGCCAGAAGCCCCCAGACGAGCGCCAGCCCGTAGGACGGCTTGATCAGGGCGCAGAGTCCCATGGCGACGCCGGAGAGCCGCTCCTTCCCGCGCCCGTATGTCAATATGGAAAAGAGCATCAGGGAATTGATCCAGATCTGAGCCTGTCCGAGGGTGAAGGCCTTGAAATAGGGATAGAAGGT
>DAIPLF010000292.1:0-1374 GCA_036769375.1 Candidatus Aminicenantota bacterium
GAAGGGCCCTCGACCCGCTGTGTGCACTATGGCCGGGCGGTCGACCCGGGAACACACGCCATGAACACTCCCATCTTTGAGAATGCCGCTTTCGCCTATGAAGAGCTTGACGACTGGAGAGAGGTGGCTCTGGGGAAAAAGGCCGGAGATATCTACAGCCGCAATTCCAACCCCACCGTGCGGGCCTTCAACGAAAAGATGGCGGCCCTGGAGGACGCCGAGGCGGCCACGGACTTCAGCACCGGGATGGCGGCTATCAACTCGACCCTCTTCGCCCTCCTCAACCCCGGCCAACGTGCTGTCACCATTAAAGATGCATACGGGGCGACCTACCTCCATTTCAAAGAGATACTCCCCCGGTTCGGGGTCCGCTGCGTGATCTGTGAGACCGCTGACGAGGAGGCCATCTTAGCCGCCATAGGCAGAGGCTGCGATCTGCTGTATCTCGAATCCCCCACCAACCCGCTTCTCAGGGTGGTTGACCTGGAAAAGCTGTTTGCGGCCGCCCATCGTGTCGGGGCCGTCACCGTCACCGACAACACCTTTGCCACTCCGATCAACCAACATCCGCTGGCGCTGGGGTCCGACTTGGTGATTCATAGCGCCACCAAGTTCATTGGCGGGCACAACGACCTGCTCGCGGGTGTGGTCTGCGGAAAGGCCGGACTGGTGAAAAAAATCTACCGCTACCGGGAGCTCACCGGCCCCTCCCTCGATCCGCATCGGGCCAGCCTGCTGTTGCGCAGTCTCAAAACCCTCGCCATCCGAGTCGAACGCCATAACAAAAATGCCTTGGCGGTGGCCCGGTACCTGAAGGGCCACCCGAAGGTCGTCCAGGTGCACTATCCCGGGTTGGAAAGCCATCCGCGGCACGCTGTGGCCAAGAAACAGATGCCCGGGGGATTCGGGGGAGTGCTCAGTTTCGAAGTGGAGGGCGGGCTCGCCGCCGTGGCGGGCATCCTGCCGCGCCTGAAGTATGCCTATATGGCCGCCAACCTCGGTCAAGTCGATACCGTGGTCGGCCCTCCTTCGACGACGAGCCATGTAGAATGCACGGAAGAGGAGCGCCGGGCCGCCGGAATCCCCGAGGGGTTGATCCGGTATTCTGCCGGGATCGAGGACACGGAGGATTTGATCGCCGATCTCAGCCAGGCTTTGACGTTTTAAAAAATAGCGGGTTAAAACAAACCCTTTTTATGCCCAAGCCCAGGCAGGCAGAATGTTCTTGGGGTAAGGTGAACATGTTCAATAAAAAAACGATCCTCGGCATCCTCTTTGTTTTCAATCTGTTCTGGGTCTGTTCGGGCAGCGCGCAGCCGGCCCAGACGGTTAGCCCGGATGAGATGTATGAACGGTATCTGGGCTTGGCTCTGA
>DAIPLF010000292.1:1474-3607 GCA_036769375.1 Candidatus Aminicenantota bacterium
CCGGTCCGGGTCCAGATCGATCGGAGCGGCGACTATTTCGTTTCCATCGTGGGGTGGTTTCCCGACGGGGCCGAGCTGCTTTTCTACACGGTGGACCGGGAGTTCAAAAAACTCGACCTGGCCGCCGCCAACCCGCTCACCGGAGCCACGCGGGCCGTGTTCACCGAGACCCAAAAAGCGTTTTTAAATCTTGATCCGTTTGAGAAGCTGGCGCTCCATTTTCTCGACGGCGGAAAGGCGTTCCTCTGGCTGTCGGAGCGGGACGGCTGGAATCAGATCTATCTTTACAGCCGCGACGGCCGGCTCATCCGGCGCCTAACCGAAGGCCGGTTCGTAGTCAGTGAAGTGAAAGCCGTCGATGAGCGGAAAGGGTGGGTGTATTTCACGGCTCAAGTCGATGCCGCGCGTCCTTATGATCAACACCTCTGTCGCGTGAACCTCGAAGGCAAGGCGTTCGCGAAGCTTACGGAAGCGGAGGGAGATCACATCGTCCAGATCTCACCGTCCCAAGAGTATTTTCTGGACATTAACGGATCTTTGTCGCGTCCGCCGGCGACGGAGCTCAGGAGGGCAGACGGCAAGCGGCTGCAGGTTGTGGCCAAGGCCGATATCGACATCCTCAAGGAAAGGCTTCAGTGGAGCCCGGCAGAGGCTTTCCGGGTCAAAGCGGCCGACGGTCAGACCGACTTGTATGGGGTCTTGTTCAAACCTTATAACTTCGATCCCGCTAAGAAATACCCCGTGATCGACTCTATCTATAACGGTCCCCATTCGCGGGATGTTCCGGGCAACATGTACGCCTGTCTGATGGATCCAGAGCCGGCGATCGCGCATCTCGGTTGTATCCTCATTATGATCGACGGCCGGGGGACCATAGGCCGGGGGAAGGAATTCCAGGACGTCACCTATGGGAGGGTTGGCCAGGACGAAATCCTGGACCATGCGGCCGTCCTCAAGCAGCTGGCTTCGGAAAGGCCTTATATGGACCTGGCCCGGGTCGGCATCCATGGGATTTCCTGGGGAGGCTATCTGACGCTCCGGGCTATGCTCCTGGCGCCCGACGTTTATAAGGTCGGCGTGGCGACGGCCCCGGTTGTGGACCTGGCCGACGTCATGACCTATACCGAGCACTATATGGGCTTGCCTCAGAACAATAAAAAGGGCTATGAAGACGCTTCCTGTCTGACCATAGCCAAAAACCTCGAGGGAAGGCTGCTGCTCATCGCCGGCACCGGGGACCACAACGCTCCGTTCTCCGAAACGATCAAGATGATCGATGCCCTGGTCAAAGCCAAGAAGCCGGTGGATGTATTAATCCTGCCCGAGCAACCGCACGTCCCCGAGGGCGACGGGTACGTCTATTGGGTCAGAGCTCGCCACCGCTACTTCAGGGAGCATCTATTGGGGAGCCTAGAGGCCGCCGGACTAGAAAAGAAAATAAAAATCGACGAGCGCATCGCACCTTGTATCGGGGATTACGATTTTCAAGGCTACACGGTGCCGGTCCTTTCGCGGGACGGGAAAACGCTCATCCTGATCGTCCCGGGCCAGCCGGAATACGAGCTCTCGCCCGGACGGGACCAGAGATATACCGTCACCAATGCGCCAGGCTTCCGTGTCGAATTCCTGGTGGACGAATCCGGCAAAGTCACCGGGTTGAAGCTTGTCCAGCCGGGTGGAGAGTCTTATACCCTGAAGAAAAGATAGAGCCCTCTTGGTGGTTTTCGCGGAGGAGGCTAGACCTCCAGGTCGATCTTATCGAGCACGAGGTCCATGCCTTCGAGGATCTCGAGGTCGGTCGAGCGGCAGGAGGGGCAAACCAGGACGTAGTCCTCTTTCTCGATCTCCGCGGCGCATCCCCGGCAGCGCAGCTTAAGCGGGACCTCCTCGATCTCCATACAGGCCTCGGCGGCGATCGTGCCCTGCTTATAAGTGTCAAAGGCGGTCTGGAGGAGTTCGGGGACGACGCCGGCCAGCTTTCCCAGCTTCAATCTCACTTTGACGATCTTGGTCGCCCGGTTTTCCCTGGCTTTTTCTTCCAGGACCTCGAACAGGCTGCTGACGATAGAGAGCTCATGCATGGTGTTGGTGCTGGATCATGTTGACCCGGCTCTCGATGAAATACCGGGCCAG
>DAIPLF010000293.1:0-3605 GCA_036769375.1 Candidatus Aminicenantota bacterium
GCTTCATCTTAGGCTCCGCCGGAATCTCCGGGATGCAGCCAAGGGCCGAGGTCCCGGCCGATCAGGTCTTGGAGTTTCAAGATATCCTCACGGTAAACGGCTTCCAGGTATCTTCTTGTCTCGGGCTTCATTTCGGCCGCGGCGTAGGACCTGGCCTTCAGCCGGTCCCGCCATTTGATCCATCCGTCCTCCTTCAACATGAGCTTGCCGACGGCTCTGGCCAGGCTCTGGAGTCGCGTCGGCTCTTGAAAGAGGCGGTTGATCTTCTTGGACCGGGGAATGCCGGAGGTCTTGTAGCGCACGGTGACGTCCGGGACAAAGGAGGGGTCGACCCCGAGAAACCGGTAGAGATCCTGGATGAGCGAAACGGGGCTCTTCTTCAAGTCATCAAAAAGGCAAACCTTGACGTCGCTGAAATCCTCCAGATAGGCTTTCACTCTTGGGAAATAGAATCCGGCGTCTCGATACAACCAGATATGCCGCCAGCCATCACGCTTTCTTCTCTCCTCTTGAGCCAGGCCTTCCTCGAAGGACAAAGACTCCCTGTTCTCGCTGACGAGAAATGTATAGGCCGAAAAGGCCCGTTCCACCGGGTTTCTCAGCGAGATGATGATCTTGGGATCCCCTAGACACTTGTGGATGTGGGGGATGACCTTCTCGGCATGATAGAGGTTATCCGCACTGGCTTCACCGACCGCCTTGCTGTTCCCTGCCTTTTCAAAGAGAGCGCGATAATCATCGAGGTCTTGATAGTATTTTTTCCAGTTGTCCCCAATGCCGCTTTCCGGGACCGGGCGGGATTGAGCCAGGAAGAAGCAGGGCTCCTTGACCCGGCTCATGAAGACGTCCGGATGTTCCTTCAGGTAATGGTAAAGGGACGTTGTTCCGCAGCGGCACATCCCGACGATCAGGAAATTGGGCATTCTTGTCGGACTGCGCTTTTCCATGTGAAGGCCTGTTCTTCCACGTTCAGCTGGCAGAATCCTCCTCCCGCCTCAGGCGAACTGCGCCGACCGGATGATCCCCTTCTTGTGGAGCTTGAACTTGACGAGTGTCCTGAGGATAGAAAGACCGTAGACAACGCTCCTTAAGAAACCGATCTTGCTGGCCTCCTGGAAATAGCGCGTTGTGATGGGGATCTCCCTGATGCGCATCCCGTGGATGACGCCTTGGGCGATGATCTCGGAGTCAAAGACGAAATCATCGGAGTTGAGCTCGAACTTGACCGTCTCCAGATAGCGGCGGGAGTAGGCCCGGAGCCCGGAATGGTATTCCGTGAGATACATGTAGAACGCCGCGTTCTCCAGGGCCGTCAGGAAGATATTGCCCAGGTATTTCCATTTGGGCATCCCGCCCTCGAGGGGACGCCCGCCCAGCATCCGCGACCCGAACACCGCATCGCACTCGTTCCTGAGCAGCGGCGTGATGAGCTGGGGGATGACTGTGGGATCGTACTGATGGTCCGGATGGACCATGACCATGATATCGCCCCCCAGCCCGAGCGCCTCGCGGTAGCAGGTCTTCTGGTTGCCGCCGTATCCCCTGTTCTTCTCGTGGACCAGGACGCGGAGCCCCAGGCCGCGGGCGACCTCGACGGTCCGGTCGCGGCTGTGGTCGTCGACGAGCACGATCTCGTCCACAGAGTCCCGGGGGATATCGTCAAGCGTCCGCTCCAGGGTCTTTTCGGCGTTATAGGCCGGCATCACGACAACGACTTTTTTCTGGCGGAAGGACATTTGGCTGCGGCCTTCGGGCTTCTCTTATACCATATTTCGGGCGGTGGAAGAAACCCGGTCGGCCGAGCGGGCTGACGAACCCACACCCGAGCCCACCTTTGACAATCCCGGCCCGTTCGTCTATCTTACTGCCCTATCCCGGTGGCGCTGATGATCAGATGCGTGCGGATCGACACATCGTCATTTTTCTGACCGTCCTCTCCCTCGGCGTCCGTCCGGCAAGCCCCCAGGAAAAGGAGCCGGCCGCTATCGCCAGCCGCTCCCGGGCCCCGGTGATCATCCAAAGGCTGAGCCGCCCCGTTGCCTTCGACGGGCTCAGCGACGACGAGGCTTGGAGGGATATCCAGGTCCTGCCCATGGTCATGATGACCCCGAATTTCGGCTTCCCTCCATCGGAAAGAACAGAAGTCCTCGTCGGGTTCGACGATGACCATCTCTGGGTCGCGGGCCGTCTCTACGACCGCGAGCCGGCCAAGATCCAGTCGCGCTCCAGGAAAAGGGACGTTCAAGAGGCCAGCTCCGATTTCTTCTCTGTCATCTTCGATACCTTCAACGACAAGGAGAATGCCCTCAGCTTCTCCACCACTCCCGCCGGGCTCCGCTGGGACGCGGCCATCTCCCACGATGCCGAGTCCCTGGTGCCGATGGAGGAGCCGTTCAACTTGAGCTGGAATACCTTCTGGGATGTGAGGGTGGTGGTCAACGAGCAAGGTTGGTTCGTCGAGATGCGGATCCCGCTGTCCAGCTTGCGCTTCCAGGAAACGGACGGGCAAGTCATCATGGGTTTTTCGGCCTACCGCTGGATCGCGCGGAAAAACGAAAACGATGTGTTCCCCGCCATCTACCCCAAGTGGGGATTCATGAGCGCTTTCAAGCCGTCCCAGGCCCAAGAGATCTCGCTCCAGGGACTGCACAGCCGCAATCCGCTCTATATCGCCCCCTATGTCCTGGCGGGGGCCGGTTATTCTTACGACTTGAACTCCGAAGAAACGGAGTACGTCCGGACCGAAGCTCCGCCGGCCGAGATCGGATTGGACATGAAGTACGGCTTAAGCAGCAACCTGACGCTCGACCTCACTCTCAACCCCGATTTCGCCCAGGTCGAGGCCGACGACCAGCAGGTCAACCTGACGCGGTTTTCCTTGTTTTTCCCCGAAAAACGTCTCTTCTTCCAGGAACGAGCCTCCGTCTTCGACTTCAGCTTCGGCTCTTTTAACCGGCTGTTTTACAGCCGCCGTATTGGTCTCCATGAGGATGAGGAAGAGGAAATCAGCCAGGTCATTCCCATCTATGGAGGGGTGCGGCTGATCGGCCGCGCCGGCCCCTGGGACCTTGGTTTCATGGACATGCAGACAGCCCCCCTGGCGGAGGAAGGAGTGCCGGGTGAGAACTTCGGAGTCGTCCGTCTCCGCCGCCGCGTCCTGAATCCCTACTCCTATATTGGCACGATGATCACCTCGCGTGTCGGCAGGGACGGATCCTATAACGAAGCTTACGGCATTGACGGCATCCTTCGAGTCACTGGGGACAACTACCTCTCTTTTGGCTGGGCGCAGACGTTCGAGAACGGAAAGCAAAACAAGCCTTTGTCCCTGGACCCGGCGCGCTTCCGGATCGCCTATGAACGGCGCACTCAGAAAGGATTGGGCGCCTACGTCGACCTCTCGCGCGCGGGAAAGGATTACGTTCCCGGAATGGGATTTGAGATGAGGGAAGACTTCCTGGCCAGCCGGGCGGAGATCCTGTACGGCTGGATCCCCGGAGAAAAATCGCCCCTTCAGTCCCATTCCGTCCAGGCTGAAGGAATGATCAGCCTGCGCAATGAGGATCACACGGTCGAGTCAGCCGAGCTGGGTCCGGGATGGGAGT
>DAIPLF010000294.1:0-3594 GCA_036769375.1 Candidatus Aminicenantota bacterium
GGAAACGGCGGCGACGAAAAGCGACACGAGCAGGAGCACTCTGGCGGTCTTGTTCCTCATGATAGCATTCCTCCTAAGGTTAAAATGTCGTCCCTATGGCGAACCGAAAATTGAGGTTGGTGTCGCCGGGGTAGACCAAGCGGTTATTATAGGCCAAAATCAGACGGAATGGAACACGCAGGGCGGGGACGAAGATCCGGGCCTCGATGCCCGCCGAGCTGTACATATTGCGGAAGTTGAGGTTTTGTTTCTCGAGATAGGAGTTGCCGATGTCATAAAAAAGGATCAGGTTGAGCGGTTCGGCGAGGTGCAACTGATACTCGGCGTTGAAGACAAAGGCCTTCATGCCCCCCAGAAGCTGGCCTTCGGGCGTCCGGGGGCCGATCGAATAGATATCGTAGCCTCGGATGTCGCGTTCTCCCCCGAGGTAGAACCGCTCCCAAAAGGGGATCTCAGATCCGCTGTACGTCCTGATGAACTGATAAACGGCATGAAAGCCGATGACTTGCTTAGACAGGGTAGGATGCCAGTAGGTGAACTCGAGTTTGGGCTTGATGAAATCGACTTCGCCGCCCAGGGGACCCCCGGCGTATTTCAAGGAGGCCAGGATCATGGTCCCGCGGCTCGGAGTTAGAGGGCTGTCCACGGTGGACCGGAAGACGGTGGGTATCAGAGCGCTGACGGCATACTTGCCGAAGCCATAGCCGGGATAGTATCCTGGATAGTACCCGGATCCGGATCCATACCCGTACCCGTACCCGCCGCCGTAATAATTATCATAATAGTTCCCTGAATAGGTGGACTGCCGGATGTCCACCAGTTCATAGCTGTAGGTCAGGTTGCCGCGGAGGTACCCCTTGAGCCGGGCGCCCATGATGATGTCGGCCCCCCGGCCTTTCCGGTCATAAAGATAAGGAAGGATGAGGTAGCGGTCGTATATGTTGAAACCGAGGGTGATGGGCAAGTCAAAGACGTAGGGCTCGGAGAACCCGAAAACATAGTTCCTGACTCTTTTTCCGTATTGAGCCGTTATCTCCAGGTTCTCGCCTGCGCCTAGAAAATTCACCGTCGAGTAGCTCGCCATGACAAAGAAGCCTTCGTATCCGCTGTAGCCGGCCGTGAACTGGATGTTGTTCCGCTGCAGCTCCTTGACGCTGACGACCGCATCGATCTTGGTGGGGTCTTCAGGATTGGGCTTGATGTCCGGCTCTTTCTCCAAGTCCACCAGACCGAGCTGCTTGACGCGAAGCATGCTGTCTTTAAAGAGGGCCAAGCTGAACCGGTCCCCCTCGCGCAGCAGCATTTCGCGGCGGATGACCTTGTCCTTGGTGTAGTTGTTCCCCCTGAACTCGAGCCTATTGAGATAAGCCACCTCGCCCTCATAGATGTTGTAGGTGACATTGACCCGCTTGTTCTTGGGGTCAAGGCTCTCGATGGGCATCACCTGGATGTAGAGATAGCCGACGTTGCGGTAAGCTTCGCCGATATCCGTGACGGCCTTTTCCCTGACCTTGGTGCTGTAAACCTGGCCTTTCTGGAGCTTGATCAGGCTCCGGATATAATCAAGAGAGACAGCCTTGCTGCCTTCCACCGAGACATCCCCCACGGAATAGCGATATCCGGCATTCACCGGGAAGACAAGCCGCATCATCTTCTGCGTCTTCAGGAAAACATTCCGCTTGGTCATCTCCTCGACGGTCGGGGGTTCGACGGTCGCCTCCATGTAGCCGTTCTCCTGGAACTTGGCCTTGATGTTCTCGAGGTCCTCCTGCAGCTTGTTCTCTTTATAGACGTCCTTTCCGGCAATCCAGTTGAAAAGGCCGTGCGGCCGGTTCGACTTCATCGCCATCCGCAGCTCGCTCTGGGGGAGTTTAGCTTTCCCGGCGAAGATGACCTCGCCGACCCGGACCTTGGGGCCCTCGTCGATCTTGAAGAGCACCTCGACTTCGTTCTTTCCCTTCCTGTCCGTCTGGACATCGACCTTAGCGGCGTAGAGCCCCTTTTCCAGGAGCAGATCCAGGATGGTCTCCCTGACCTTTTGAACCTTGGCCGAGCTATAGTAGGAATACGGCAGGACATACTCGTCCTTTTCCTTGAGCTTGTTGATGATATCGTCCTCTTTGACCTTTTTCCCCGTCTTGTAGGTGATCGTCTTGATCACCGGGTTCTCTTCGACAGTGATCTTGACGACCTTGCCCGCCGTCCCCTCCTCTCCCTCGATCCGCAGGTTGGAGAAGAAGCCGGTGGACCAGAGCACCCGGAAATCCTTGCGCAGCGAATCCTCGTTGAAATAATCCCCTTCCCGTGAGGTCAGGTAATAAAGAATGGTCTCGCGGGTGACCCGGTCGTTGCCGACGATCTCGATCTTCTCGACGCGTTCCTGGCCGGCCAGCGCCAGGGGGAGGATGAGGGGCATCAAAAGCCAGACTAACTTCTTCATTTCCTTATCCTTATACCATATCGCCACGATTTTTCCAAGTTTCCCGGCTTGGCGGGCGAGATTCCGCTCCGGAGCCTGCCCATGACTTAGAACGACGGCGGGGTCAAACGCGTTTCAGCCGCCCGGCCTCCATGACGTAGACCTTGCGGCAAAAGGCGGCGATCTTTTCGTTGTGGGTGACCACGATTGAGGAAAGTCCTCGCCGGACATGCAGGTCCTGGATTAGGCTCATGATAGCCTCACCCGACTTCCAGTCCAGGTTGCCTGTCGGCTCGTCGGCCAAGAGCAGACGCGGGTCATTGACCAGGGCCCTGGCGATGGCCACCCGCTGCTGCTCCCCTCCCGAAAGGAGGCTGGGTTTCTGGAAGGCCTTGTCCTCAAGGAAGACTTCTTTGAGGATCGCCATAGCCCGGACCGAAGCATCCCGCCGGTCCAATCCTCTGATCAATAGAGGGAGGAAGATGTTTTCCAGGGCCGTGAATTCGGGGAGAAGATGGTAAAATTGGAAGACGAACCCGATCTTTTCGTTGCGGAGGCGGGCTTTTTCCCGTTCGCCTTTCGCCTGGATGTCTTCGCCGTCAAGGAGGATGGTCCCTTCAGTCGGCCTGTCCAAGGCCCCGAGCAGGTTGAGAAAGGTCGTCTTGCCAACTCCGGAGGCGCCCATCACGGCCACCAGGTCCCCCCGCTCGAGCACAAAGTCGAGCCCCTCAAACACCCGCAGGACCCCCTTGGGCAAGGGGTATTCCTTGCCGACGTTCTCGGTGACCACCAGGTTATTCATATTTCAAAGCCACCACCGGGTCGACTCTGGAAGCGCGGTAGGAGGGGAAAAGGGTCGAGAGGAGGCTAATGGAAAGGCTGACCCCGACAATCAGTGCCAGATCAACGGGTTTGATATGAAATGGCACATAGGAGATCTGGTAGATATCCACCGGCACCTTGATCAGCTGGAAGGTATTGGCGAGCCAGCAGCAAAGGAGGCCGAGCAGCGCCCCCCCTGTCGTCCCGATGAAGCCGATCATCGCCCCCTGGAGAAAGAAGATCTTACGGACGCTTCCAGAGGGCGCTCCGATGGCCATCAGGATGCCGATATCTCGCGTCTTCTCCATGACCATCAGGATGAGGGTGGCGATGATGTTCAGGGCGGCCACGAA
>DAIPLF010000295.1:0-1397 GCA_036769375.1 Candidatus Aminicenantota bacterium
GATATCGACGCCCGGGTCGACAAGTATGTCCAGGACTCGATCCGGCAGCAAAAGATACCCGGCCTCGCCCTGGCTGTGATGCGCGACGGCCAGATCATCAAGGCGAAGGGCTACGGTTTGAGCAACCTCGAGCTCGGCGTTCCCGTGAGTCCCCAGACCATTTTTCAGTCCGGGTCAGTGGGCAAACAGTTCACGGCCACGGGTGTCATGATGCTGGTTGAGGAAGGCAAGGTGGGTCTTGATGACAAAGTCGCCAAACATTTCCCCGGAGCGCCGGACAGCTGGAACACCTTCACGGTCCGGAATCTCCTCACCCACACCTCGGGGCTCAAAGATTACACCGACAAGAACTTCGATTATCGCCGGGATTACACGGAAGAGGACCTGCTGAAGATCCTCCAGACGCTGCCTTTTGACTTCGCGCCGGGGGACAAGTGGAGCTACAGCAACTCCGGTTACATGCTATTGGGCATTCTGATCCACAAAGCCACCGGGAAGTTTTATGGGGACTTTTTGCAGGAGCGGATCTTCAGACCCCTCGGCATGACGACGACCCGGATCATCAGTGAGGCGGACATCATCCCCAACCGCGCCGCCGGCTACCGGCTGGTCAAGGGAGTGGTCAAGAACCAGGAGTGGGTCGCCCCGTCCCTCAACACGACGGCCGACGGAGCCCTGTATTTCACCGTGCTCGACCTGGCCAAGTGGGACGCCGCCCTGTACACAGAGAAGCTGATCAAGCGGAGCAGCCTGGATCAGATGTGGACGCCGGTGAAGCTCAACGACGGCAAGACCTCTCCGTACGGCTTTGGCTGGCGCATCGCGGAGATGAACGGCCATAAGCTTATCGAACATGGCGGCTCCTGGCAGGGCTTCACGACCGGCATCTCCCGCTATGTGGATGACAAGCTGACGGTCGTCGCCCTGTGCAACCTGGACAGCAGTCACGCCCGGCCCGAGGACATCATCCATGGTGTGGCCGGAATCTATGAGCCGGCCCTTACACCGCCCCCTCCTGCCAAACCCATCGAGGATAAGGAACCGCAGGTGACGAAGCTTTTCCGCGACCTGCTCCAGAAGATGGGGGAGGGCAAAGCCGATGCCGGCGCCTTCACCGACGAGGCCCGCAAAAAATGGTTTCCCGACCGGGTCAAGGACTTTCGGGAGGCGCTGGAGGATCTTGGGCCAGCCAAAGCCCTGGACCTGCTCGAGCGGAAGGAAGATGCCGGCCTGCGGAGCTATGTCTACAGGCTGACCTTCGAGGATGGCCGGGTCGTCAAGCTGAATCTTAAGCTGACCGAAAAAAATAAGATCGCGGCGCTCGATACTTTAGAATAGGCTTCGCCGATAGATGGGGCCCGCATCCAGTACTAGAAGGGCATCTTAAAGCCGAGCTT
>DAIPLF010000295.1:1497-3581 GCA_036769375.1 Candidatus Aminicenantota bacterium
CGTCCGCGCGCCCAGCCGCTTGGCCAGTTGAAGCGCCACGTGGCCGACGCCGCCGCTGGCACCAAGGATCATGAGCGCCCCATCCCCTTTGACCCTGAGCTTCTCGAGGCCCAAGAGCGCCGTGATCCCGCTGGCCGCCAGCGCGCCCGCTTCCTCGGTGCTCAACTTCGCGGGTATGGCCACCGCACCATCCTCGGGGACGGCGGCATATTCCGCATAGAACCCGCCCTTCGGATTATCAAAGGTGTAGGCATAGACCCGGTCCCCGACTTTAAAGCGGCGCACTTTTGAGCCGCGGGCCTCCACCGTCCCCGCCCCTTCGGACCCCAGAACCAGCGGGAAGCGTCCGGCGCTGGCTCCGCCCTCGCGCAGCCAAGGGTCCCAGACTCCAATGCCGGCCAACCGGACCCGTATCAGAACCTCGTGCTCATCCAGCTCCGGCACGGGGATTGACGCGACGTGCAGAACCTGGGGACCTCCGAACTTGTCGATGACTGCGGCTTTCATGACCTTAGGAATTGCTGGGCTCATTTCATCCTCCCTGAGAGTATTCCTTCAGCCCTGCAGTCACGTCGCCTCCTTTCTCATCGAGTGCTCCCTATCACTAGGCTTCGAACAGGATCTTGAACCCTCCATAGACCATGCGTTTATCATCGACCGGCATCGACTTCGGGTCCATGTTCGCAATTCGCGGGTCCTTCATCACCAGGGCGTTAATGCGGTCTCGCTCGGCCCGCGATTTGTACACGATCCAGGAGAAAATCACCGTCTCGCCGCGTTTGAGCTTCAGGAAGCGCGGGAACGGGATCCCCCATTTCACCTCGAGGTCGTCGCCGACGCATTCCCTGTACTCGAGGGCGCCGTACTCCTTCCAGACCGCGCCCGCCTTCCTGGCCAGGCGGCGGTAGGCCTGAAGTTTCTTTTTGGGGACGGGCAACACAAATCCATCAACGTATTTCATCAAGGACCTCCTCTCGTTCATTGTCCTATCTCGTTCCTTTTCTTGCCTCGAACCGCGGCCGGAAGGCGCGGCAGTCTCCCCACCGCAGACTCTCAGGCTCTTGAACGATGGCAAGATCCATGCCAAGTGGACCGAGTTCCTGTAGTATCAAGATAATCAATGAGTTACACCTCTGCCGGGGCTCTGAGGCAAGGAAGATGCGGGATTCACTAGGGCGTGACGGTCAGCGGGGACGGGAAATTTCCCGCCCTGCAGGATAAGGTCAGGGCTCGAACCGGATCGTGATCGGGTCGCCCGGCTTCGCTCCTAACGCCCCCGCGGCCGATCCCTCTCTGACGGCAATCTCGACCAGCCCCTGGCTGTTGACCAGGAAGAAGGGTTGTTTGTCCTTGACTTCGGCGTAGGATGAGACAAACCGCTCGATCCGTGCACGGCCCAGATCAAGCACAAGGCCCGGCTTCGATTTCAGCCGCCCAGCCGGTGTCAGCATGGAAGAAGGGATGTTGGTCATCAGGTTGCCGAACTTGTCCTGGTAGAGGATCTCGCCGCAGATCTCAGGACCTGACCGGAGCGGCTCCTTGATGCTCAATCGCCTGAAGCTTCTGACCTCGGGCCCGAATTCGTCCGGCGTGAGGCCTCGCGTCAGCCAGGCGGCGACCGGCGTCATCCTGTCTCGGGCTTCAAAAGTCGTCTTCCCGGACGCAAGCCAGAAGCGGCTCTCGGTAACATGATGGAGGCCGGCGATCTTCTCACTCTTCAGGGCGAGCGTCAGGAGACCGTTGTCGGGAGCGATAAAGAAGTATTTCTCGGTTTCGGCGAGAAGTATGGCCCGGCCGCTGGCCACACCGGGGTCCACAACCGCCAGAAAAACCGTTCCCTTGGGGAAGTAGGCATAGCACGAAAAAAGAATAAAGCCCGCCGCCCGGATGTCGAACGAGGGCGCCTCGTGGGTGATATCGATGGTCCTGGCTCCGGGGTTGATCCCGGCAATCACGGCCTTAAGGGAGGGGACAAAAAAGTCCTTTTCCCCAAAATCGGTCAGCAGGGCGATGAACCGTGTCTTCAAGTATTCAGCCACCTTTCGACGCCTGAAGAGCGATGCATCAAGCCGACATTACGCTCC
>DAIPLF010000296.1:0-1616 GCA_036769375.1 Candidatus Aminicenantota bacterium
GACATCCTGGTCATGATCTTCGTCAACTACATTGCCGGGATGCCCGGGATCCCCTTCTTCCTCCGGCATGCCGAAGCCGACATGGACGCGTTCACCCTGACCGACGTCGTCTTTCCGGGTTTCTTGTTCATTGTTGGGGCGGCCATCCCCCTTTCTCTCGAAAAAAGGTTGGCTCTCGGCGAACCCCTCCTGAAAATCCTCAGGCGGATAATCCTCCGGACCGCCGGCCTCCTCTTTCTGGGAGTCCTCTTCGTGAATGAGAACCGTTATGCGGAGGCGGCGACCGGAATGAGCCGCGACCTCTGGTATTTCCTGGCCCTCATGGCCACGGTCCTGCTCTGGATGACCTACCCCAAGACGGAAAGCGCATCCAAGCGGAGGCTCTACCTCGGGCTGCGGACGGGAGCTGCGGTGCTTCTTCTCATCCTGGTTATCATCTGGCGCGGCCAGAACCCGGATGGGTCCATTTCCTGGCTGAGACACTCTTGGTGGGGGATCCTGGGCATGATCGGCTGGACCTACCTGGGGGGAAGCCTGTTTTACCTGCTCGCCAAAGGCAGCCGCGCCGCCTTGATGGGAGGGCTGGGGTTCCAGGTCGCCCTTTATATCGGCGCCCGCCACGGCGTCCTGGATTTCTTGAACCCGGTCAATGATTTTGTCCAGATAGGAAGCATCTTCGGCTCCCACCTGGCTGTCGTCACGGCCGGAATGCTTGTGGGGACGTTATTCGTCCCAGCCAACTCGGAGATGAAGTCCAGAGCCAGAATTGCCTGGATGGCTGTCTTCGGCAGCGGGCTCCTGGCAGCCGGATTCCTTCTTCGGCCGTTGCATGGGTTCAGCAAGATCCACGGCACGGAATCCTACTGCCTGGCCACATCCGGCATATGCTGTCTGCTTCTTCTGGTTTTTTACTGGCTGATGGACGTCGTCAAGCTCAGGAGCTGGGCGGCCTTCTTGCGCCCGATCGGGGCCAACCCGCTTCTGGCCTACATTCTGCCCGATATCGTCCGCACCCTCGTCGACTTCGGGTCGGGTTTATTCCGCCTGGACATCTGGAAGACGATCTTTCCTTACTGGGAAGGCGGGGGCGGCCCCGGAATTCTCTCTGCCGCCGCCATGACGGGGGTGATCCTGTTTCTGACCTGGGCGCTCACCCGGAAAAAAATCGTCCTGAAGATCTAGTGTTTAAAGGCATTCCGGCCGGCATAAACGGCCGCCTCGCCGAGCTCCTCCTCTATCCGCATCAGCTGGTTGTATTTCTCCACTCTCTCGCCGCGGCAGGGGGCTCCCGTCTTGAGCTGGCCGGTGCTCATGGCGACAGTGAAGTCGGCGATAAAGCTGTCCACTGTCTCCCCGCTCCGGTGGGAGATCATGGCGGTCCAGCCGGCCTTCTTGGCCATATCGATGGCCGCGGCCGTTTCCGTTAGGGTGCCGATCTGGTTGAGCTTGATGAGAACGGAGTTGGCCGCATTCTCCTCGATCCCCCGGGCGATCCGCTTGATGTTGGTCACAAAGAGGTCGTCGCCGACCAACTGGATCTTTCCGCCCACTGTTTTATTGAGGAGTTTCCAGCCGTCCCAGTCGTCCTCAGCCAGGCCGTCTTCGATGCTGATGAT
>DAIPLF010000296.1:1716-3581 GCA_036769375.1 Candidatus Aminicenantota bacterium
TTCTCGGTCCCGTCGAGCTCGATCATCGCCCTGTCGACAGCGGCCTGGTCGAGCGCGTCCATCCCGGCAAGATGCTTGCCCAAGGGGCCGTTGACATTCTCGACGGCCTGGAGGACTCCCTTTCCGCCATAGCGCTTTTTGTCCCCATCGCGGAGCTCGAGGGCCTCATGAGCTCCGGTGGAGGCTCCTGAGGGAACGGCCGCCCGGCCGAAGGCGCCCCCCTGCAGGCGGACGTCCACTTCGACCGTGGGGTTCCCGCGCGAGTCCAGGATCTCCCGGGCATGGATATGAATGATCTCAGATTCCATAATTAAGGCTCCTTTCTATTCGTTCTCGCGGCCGGCCTTGCGGATGTTGGCCCAGGGGTCGCGGAGAGTCACAGTCCGGTTGAAAACAAGGTTTCCGGGTTTCGATTCCCCGGAATCGACGCAAAAATAGCCCAGCCGCTCGAATTGCCAGCGGCTTCCCGGAGGGGCATCTTTGAGACTGGGCTCTACCCAGCACTCTTTCAGAGCTTCGAGCGAACGCGGACTCAGGTTGGACTTCCAGTCGGCGCCCTCTTCGATCTCTCCGGCGTCGCGTTTGCTGAAAAGCGTATCGTAGAGCCGGACCTCGGCGGGCACTGCGTGAGCGGCCGACACCCAGTGGAGGGTCGCCTTGACCTTCCGGCCGTCCGGGGAATCGCCGCCCCGTGTCGCCGGGTCGTAGGTGCAGCGGAGCTCGCTCGTCTCTCCGCTCCGGGGGTCCTTGACGGCTTCGACACACTTGATGAAGTAGGCATAGCGCAGCCGCACCTCCCGCCCGGGCGCCAGCCGGAAGAATTTCTTGGGCGGGTCGTCCATGAAGTCATCGCGCTCGATGTACAGGACGCGCGAGAACGGGACCTTTCGTGTCCCCATGCCGGCGTCCTCGGGGTTGTTGACGGCTTCCAGCTCCTCGGTCTTGTCCTCCGGGTAGTTGACGATCACGACCCGGAGCGGGCGCAGGACGCCCATGACGCGGGGGGTAAGCCTGTTCAGGTCTTCGCGGACGCAGTCCTCGAGGAGCGGCATATCCACGATGCTGTTGGCTTTGGCGACACCGATCAAGTCGCAAAAGGTGCGGATCGATGCGGGTGTGTACCCGCGCCGGCGCAGTCCTGAGATCGTCGGCATCCTGGGATCATCCCAACCGCTGACCCGGCCTTCCCTGACGAGCTCCAGGAGCTTGCGCTTGCTCAGGACCGTGTGGCTGACGCTCAGCCGGGCGAACTCGATCTGCCGGGGGTGATGGATGCCGAGCTGGTCGAGCAGCCAGTCGTAGAGCGGCCGGTGGACTTCGAACTCCAGGGTGCAGATGGAATGGGTGACCCCTTCGATCGAGTCGGACTGGCCGTGGGCCCAGTCGTAAGTCGGATAGATCAGCCACGCATCCCCGGTGCGGTAATGATGCGCCCGGCGGATGCGGTAGAGAACGGGGTCGCGCATGAGCAGGTTGGGATGGGACATGTCGATCTTGGCGCGTAATGTCTTGGAGCCGTCGGGGAATTCTCCCGCCCGCATGCGCTGGAAGAGGTCCAGGTTCTCCGCCATCGAGCGCCCGCGGTAAGGGCTCTCCTGTCCGGGCTGGGTCAAAGTCCCTCTCTGGGCGCTGACCTCATCGGCGCTCAGGTCGCAGACGTAGGCTTTTCCCTTCCTGATCAGGTCAAGGGCAAACTCATACAGTTTCGCGAAGTAGTCGGAGGCGTAGAATTCCCGGTCCTCCCAGTCGAAGCCCAGCCAGCGCACATCCTCTTTGATCGACTCGACGTAAACGGCCTCCTCCGTCTCCGGGTTGGTGTCATCGAAGCGCAGGTTGCAGAGGCCGCCGTACTGGGCGGCAAGGCC
>DAIPLF010000297.1:0-2310 GCA_036769375.1 Candidatus Aminicenantota bacterium
GCCGGGTCCTTCGGCAGGAGTTCGGCCGCTTTCCGGTCGACCTCAGGCTGGTCTAAGCCGAGCAGGTGCCGGTCGGTCTTTTCGCCGCCTATTGAGCGAGGTAGCCGCCGTCGACGGCGTAATAAGCGCCGGTCACAAAGGACGCCCTGGGGGAGCTCAACCAGAGCACGAGCTCGGCTACTTCCTCCGGTTTTCCCAACCGGCCTATGGGATGGAAGTCCGCCACTTTCCGGATCGCGGCCTCATCCAAGTTCTTGGTTAGCAGCGGGGTCATTATAAACCCGGGTCCAACGACGTTGATTCGAATATTCCGGCCGGCATACTCAAGGGCGGCGCTCTGCGTAAGCCCCACAAGTCCATGCTTGGCCGCAACGTACGCCGCTGAGTTTCTGTATCCAACCTGGGCAAGGATCGAGGCCATATTCACGATGGCTCCGCCGCCGGAGGCGAGAATCGCCGGGATCTCGTAGCGCATCCCATAGAAGACGCCGGACAGGTTGACGGCGATGACTCTGTCCCATCCCTCTATCGGGTATTCGCCGACAGGAAAGAAGGGCCCCCCGATCCCCGCATTGTTGCAGGCGATATGCAGGGCGCCGTATTTCTCGACCGTGCGGCGGACGAGAGCCTCATTCTCTAAAGGCTCCGACGAATCGGCCTTAATAAACGTCGCTTCCCTGGAATTCTTCTTGATGAGTTCGACCGTTTCGCCGCCGCCCGATTCGTCGACGTCAGAGATGACAACTTTGGCGCCTTCGGCCGCGTAGCTCAAGCCGACGCTTCGGCCGATGCCCGAACCTCCTCCTGTGACAATAGCGACTCTGTCTTCAAGCAGTTTCATGCTATTCTCTCCGTTCTTCCCCTTTCCCGTCCTCATCTAAAATGATAACGTGCCGCATAACGGGTGTCAAATTAACCCGGCTAGCGGGGAACCCACACAGGTATCGAGGGAGACGGCCTAGCGTCCAGAGTCACCCTATGGCCGCCGGGCGGATATGGACGCCTCGAGACATCGGTCCTATAATAACAATTGGAAAACGGGGCGGAGAATTTTTATTTTGAGGGGGGACGCATGAACGGATTCACTGTGCTCATTACGGGGTCGAGCTCGGGCATCGGCCGGGAGACTGCTTATCGCTTTGCCCGGGAGGGGGCCCGGGTCATCCTTACCTACTACCGGGGAAGGCGGCGAGGCGAGAGAGCCGAGGCGCGCTGCCGCCGGTTGGGAGCGAAGGAGACCCTTCTCCTACATCTCGACGTCACCGACGAAAAAAGCGTGGCGGCGGCCCGGGCCAAAGTCGGCCGGAAATTCGGCCGGGTCGATTTCCTCATCAACAACGCCGGCGTGCTGAGCTTCCTGCTTTTCCGAAAGCAAACGCAACGGCAGATCGAGAGACAGCTCAGGACAAACCTCGAAGGCCTTATCAGGATGACCCATGCCTTCCTGCCGCTCGTCCGGAAGGGGATCATCAGCGTTGCCAGCGCAGCGGGGGAAGAGGCTTACCCCGAGATGTCGACCTACTGCGGGTCAAAATTCGGCGTCCGGGGCTTTTCCCAAGCCCTGAGACAGGAGCACAAGCGCCTGAAGATCGGATGCGTTAACCCGGATCAGACGGCGACTCGTCTGTCCGGGTACGTCGGCCGCCCGCCATCGGAGGTGGCCGAGGTCATCTACCGGACCGTAACCGGGACAGTTAAGATGAGTCCCCTCGGTGATGTTGACGTCTGGGATGTGTTCCCGTGAACGGGGACCAAAGGATTAGAGCATTTTCAGGAATTCTTTCCACGGCGTCGCGACCAAGGTTTCGGTCGTGGCGTGCCCGTAAGCTCTGATGATCATGGCCGCTTTCTCGACCTGCTTGAGGTCGTCTGACTGCACAACGTCCAGGACATCGAACCGGCCCGTCGTTGCGAAGCTCTCCTTCCATTCTACGCCGGGGCATTCGCTCTTGATCTTTGAGGCCACGGTCTCGGCCAGCTTCCGGAAGTCCTTCGGGTCCTTGAAAGCTTCCGGAGAGATCCTGCTGAGGATGATGTAGGTTGACATGAATTTCCTCCTTTGTCTGCCCAACCCGCCGAAATTTTCCCCGCCGCCGGTACCTTATCTCGCTGCGGCCTGAGGAAGGATGCCGAGCAAGCGGCTTCCATCACGCCCTGAAGCCCGGGCCTCCCTTACAGGGCAAACCTCAGGGACTGGGCACATTGGGGGGCTACTGCAAGAAAAGTGCCAAGAATCGAGGTGCCCGTTGACTGGGAGAGGAGGGAATGTCAGAATGGCCCGGAACCGGGATTTCCCAATGTCGCAGTTGG
>DAIPLF010000297.1:2410-3573 GCA_036769375.1 Candidatus Aminicenantota bacterium
TCAGGCCGGCCTTTTGTCGGCCGGGCGGGAAGATACCTGGATCGAGTGCTGGACGAGTATGACCTCTCCCGGGACCGCCTGTTCATTACCTCGATCCTCAAGTGCTTCCACCCGAAGCCTCCGAAAAAAGGGGACATCGAGACTTGCCGGCCGTGGACGACAGCCCAGGTCGGGACGATCGATCCCGGGTTGATCCTCGTGATGGGCAGACACGCCGAATGGGCGCTTTTCGGGACACGGGCAGCGGACAAGGAAGGGGAGGTGAGAGACTGGCAAGGAAGGCGCTCCCTCGTCACTTGTCATCCCGCTGCCGCCATGCGCTTTCCGGCGCGCGACCGGCAGTTTCGCCGGGCGATGGACCTCCTTATCCGGCTCCTTTCTTCTTCTTGCGGGAATCCCACTCCTTCATGATCCGAATCACCTCTTCGTCGGACAAATCGCGCCACTCCTCGTAGACCTGGGCCACTGCCCGAAAGTTCTGCGGGGTCTCAAGGACGACAACCTCATCGGCCATCGACTCCAGCTCGCGGGCGGCTTCCCCGCCCGCCACGGGCGCCGCCACCACGATCCGGGCGGCTTTTTGACCGCGGCAGAGAAGGACGGCGGCCTTCATCGTCGAGCCGACAGCCAGTCCGTCGTCCACCAATATAACGGTCTTTCCGGATATCGGGGGCAGTGGCCTGCCTCCGCGGAGAACCTTGACCCGGCGGAGGGTTTCGAGGACCTGTTCTTCCTTGATTCTCTCGATCTCGTCTTCGTCCAGCCACAGGCGCGCATTGGGAACAAGATAGAGGCTCCCGTCCTCGGCGACGGCGCCGAAACCGGCTTCCGGCTCCTCGGGGAAGGGAAGCTTCCTCGAGACAAGAAGGGAAAAATCGGCCCGCAGGTGACGGGCCACCGGATAGCCGACTTGAGCCCCTCCTCTGGGGATGGCCAAAACTAAGACGCCCCGACCTCGATATTTCTCGAGCCTGCGGGCCAGCCTGAGTCCCGCGTCCGTGCGATCTTTAAACATCGCCCCATTTCCCAAGCAAAATCTGTGCCAGGCGCCTGCGGCCCTATTAGTCGACTGAAAACAGGGGGCGAGTATTGCCTGCGGCCGCTCGTGGAGACCATCCCGGCCGGGGAATCTGAGTCCTTTCCGGCGGGACATGTAGTGCCGG
>DAIPLF010000298.1:0-3571 GCA_036769375.1 Candidatus Aminicenantota bacterium
CTTGTTCTCCAACCCGACGAGCGCGACCTCCACGGCCTGCGGGACCGGGCCATGCTGGAAGTGCTTTACGCCACCGGAATGCGGGTAAGCGAACTCGTCCAGCTGCGGCCCAATGATGTCAACCTGGACGCCGGCCACGTCATCCTCCGCGGGAAGGGGGGCAAGGAGAGAGTCGTCCCTCTGGGAAGGGCGGCCGCAGCGCTCACCCGCCGTTATCTTGAGGAGGCGCGGCCACAGCTCCAGAAAAAGCCGGCCGAAGCCCTTTTTCTGACCCAGCTCGGCCAGCGGTTTACTCGTCAGGGCATCTGGAAAATGCTGCGGCAGTATGCCCGGAAAGCAGGGCTCGAGGCCAAGATCAGCCCCCATATCCTCAGGCATTCCTTCGCCACTCATCTCCTGGAGAGGGGAGCGGACCTGCGCTCCGTGCAGCTCATGCTGGGTCACAGTCAGATCACGACAACGCAGATCTATACTCACGTCAGCCGGGAGCGCCTCCGTCAGGTTTACGAGAAGTACCACCCCCGTGCCTAGTGTCCCGTCCAAGTTATGAGTAAGCCGCACCACTAGGGCCCGACGCTTTAGGACCGGGAAAAACGGGGGATGATGGACAGCTGTACCTCCACCTTGTGGGACTGGGAGGTGAATACTGTGCGCCGTTCCTTGGGAAGCCACTGCTGGTGCTTCCATGACCAGGCGTATGTTTTGGCCACGGGCCCGGCATAGATCGCGGACTCGGGGAGCTCGACCCGGTTTGATCCCTTGATAACGCAGGCGTTGTAGTCGACCTCCGACTCCCGCTGTCCGTTCTGCTCGGAGGAAGGCAGGAGGAGCGGGAAGGCGTCCTCCGGGCTGGCCTGGGGAACGGCCAGACGGTCGACGATGAAGTCCAAGCGGAGGTCCTCCCCCTCCCTGATGATGTACTTGAGAGCGAATGTCGGTCTCCCCTGAAAATCATTTGTGGTCAGGACTCTCTCTTGCTCCGTCAAAGAGGCGATCTCTTGGGCTTCCCATTCGCAGAGGCGGGAGTCAAGGCGGTAGAGAAGGTAATCATGGTCATCCTTTTCCAGCCAGCCCGCCCAGCGGACGGCGAAGGAATAATGCCCCCTGAAGTTCGGCCCGCCCTCGTCCAGCCGGTAATCTCCTTCCGTCTTCAGGTTGACACTGACTTCCCACCTTTGGGGGGGGTGTTGGGGAGGGTGTGCCGGCCCAGGCAGGTAGGCCGATGGAGGGCTGGGGGAGAAGGAGAGAAGGACGGCAACGGAAAGAAAGAAGCGCCTGGGGAAAAGCGCCGCCTTTGGCCAGACCCGCATGATTGAACCTATCCGGTAGATCTCCATTTTACTTCCACCGGAGGACTCTTGACAAGGCCGGGGCTCTGCGCTATTCTAATAAACTTGTAAGTTTAGTATTTAAACCTACCGGTTTTTAAATCAAACCCGAGAGCCAGAATGAAGAGAAAAGAACTTCAGGAAGAGCGGGAGGAATGGCGCCGGCGGGAATTCCGCCGCAGTATCCTCCTGGCGGCCGAGAAGGTCATCGTCGCCAGAGGGTACAGCGCCATGACGATGGACGATGTGGCCCGCGAGGCCCAGATTTCCAAGGCGACCCTGTACCACTATTTCCGGAGCAAGGGAGAGCTTCTGCTGGAGATCCTGGGCAATTTCTTCGAGGAAACCCTGCGGGAAGTGCAGAGGATCAACCGTCTCCGGCTGAGCCCCGAGGAAAAGCTGAAAGAAGGCATCCATTTTTATCTCCGGTTTAACGAAGAGAAAGAGAACATCTCCCGGATGCTCCTCATGGACCGGTCGATCATGGAGAAAATGAAGATGCTCGTCAGCCCCCGGGACGGGCCGGCCTCGGAGGCCGACCGCCGGTTCATAACCAAAATGAAGGCCAAACGTAAGGATATCTTGGACGGCGTGGCCGAAATCCTGAAAGAGGGAATGTCCCGCGGGAAATTTCGGAAAATGAATGTCGGCGCAGCGGTGGTCTTTGTGGAGTCGCTCCTCCAGGGATATTGCCACGTACGTCTTTGGGACGACCGGCGCTTCTCTACCAAAGAGGCCGCCGGGATCATCTACGAGTTCATCCTCCTCGGGATCGGGAAGGAAGACGGAGCCGCGAAAGGAGCTTCACGATGAAAAAACTTAGTGCTGTGGCCGCAGCCCTGCTCATCCTATTGGGAAGCAGCCTGGCCGCCCCCGCTCAGGAAAAGATCACCCTCACCCTTGAGAAGTGCATCGACCTGGCCCTCTCCCAGAATCCGTTTTACCTGGCGTCTCAGGAGAGGACGGATGCGGCCCAGGCCCGGGTGAGACAGGCGGCGGCTCAATTCTTCCCCTCGCTGAACCTCCAGGGCCAACAGAACCTGAGCGAAAAAGTGTTCGTCCTTGAGTTTCCTTCGTTTATCCCGGGCGGCAGACCGACGAGAATGGCCATAGACTTTACCAGGGACTACCAGTTCTCCCTGGGTTTCACCCTGCCCCTCTTTACCGGCGGCCGCCTGACTTCCGGCTATCGATCGGCCAAGCTCGGCTATATGTCCACGCAGGAGTCGGCCCGGCAGACGACCAACGAAACGGTTCTGAACGTCAAGCGCGGCTATTACAATTACCTCCTGGCCAAACAACTGGTCGGCGTCACGGAGGAGGCCTTGAGTTTGGCCGAAAAAACTCTCCAGAATGTGAAGAATATGTTTGACGTGGGTGTGTCCTCGCGCCTCGACCTGCTGCGCGTCGAAGTCCGGGCGGCCAATCTCAAGCCGCCGGTGATCCAGGCCCGCAACAACGTGGCCGTGGCCGAGCTCAGTCTCAAGACTCTGCTCGGTCTGGATGTCGCCCAGCCGATCGAGGTGGTTGGTGAGATGACTTACTCTCCGGTCAACATCAACCTCGAAGAAAGTCTGGCCAAAGCCCTTCAGAACCGGCCGGAACTCAGCCAGGTCCAGTACCAGAAGGACATCGCGGCGGAAATGATCAAGATTGCCAGGGCCGATTATCTGCCGACCATTGCGATCTCGGGGAGCTACAGCACCTGGGCCGACAGATTCGTCTTCACCAAGAACACCTGGCAGGACTTCTACTCCTTCAACCTCGTCCTCAGTATCCCTCTCTTCAACGGCCTCCAGACTCCGGCCAAGGTTGCCGAGTCGAAGGCCTTGATCCGGGAAATCGAATTTGCCGAGAAGGGGCTGGTCAACAACATCAAGTTCGAGGTCCAGGCCTCCTACTTGACAATGATCAATGCTCAGGAAGCGTTGCTCTCCCAAGAGAAGAATATCGATGCGGCTCAGGAAAGCGTCCGCGTCGCCGAGCTCAATTACAGTGAGGGTTTGATCACGATCACCGACCTCGGGGCCGCTCAGGTCGCTCTCAGCGAAGCCCGGATCAACTATCTCCGGGCGATCTATGAATATGACGTTTCCCTCGCCCAGTTGGAGAAGGCCACAGGGTTGAGCTGGAAAGAGTCCGAGTCGAATTAAAGGAGAATGACGATGGAGAAGCCAAGAATATTGAAAGCAGTCCTGGTGCTCAGCTTAGCCTTTGTGGTCCTGCCTTCCTGCAAGCCGTCG
>DAIPLF010000299.1:0-3567 GCA_036769375.1 Candidatus Aminicenantota bacterium
GTTTTCTGCCTTAAAGCTCGAGAAAAATATCATGTTCCTGACCATCACCCTGATCGTTTTCGTGGCCGCTCTGAACATCATTGCCACCCTCATTTTAATGGTCATGGAGAAGACCCGGGACATCGGAATCCTGATGGCCATCGGAGCGCCTCCCGGGAGCGTCCGGAAGGTGTTCTTCCTCCAGGGGGCGATGATCGGCTTCATCGGGACCACGGGAGGAGTGCTGCTCGGCCTCCTCTGCTGCTGGATCGCCAACACGTTCCAGCTCATCAAGGTGCCGGTCGACATCTACCAGATCACCTATGTCCCATTCCATATAAAACCGATCGATTTAGTACTCATTATCGGGGTCAGCCTGTCCATCAGCCTGCTCTCGACCCTGTTCCCGTCGCACCGCGCTTCCCGGGTCGACCCCGTAGTGGCTCTGAAATATGAATAACCTGGTCGTCGCCGAGAACGTCGGCAAGGCTTACCCCTTGCCCAAGGGAGTGCTCCGGGTGTTTGAAGGGATCGATTTTGTGCTCGAGCAGGGCGACTTGGTAGCCGTCATGGGCGCTTCCGGAGTGGGCAAGACGACCTTTCTCAACTTGCTGGGGGCCCTGGACAGACCGACGGAAGGGACCATCCTCCTTGACGGCGAGGATATTCATGCCAAGGACGAGCGGGAAAAGGCCCGTCTTCGCAACGAAAAGATCGGTTTTGTCTTTCAGTTCTACCATCTTCTGCCCGAATTCACCGCCCTGGAAAACGTCTTCCTCCCTTTGCTGATCAGGGGCCTGGAACGCCGGGAGGCTTCAACGCGGGCCATGGCCATCCTGAAGGAGGTCTTCCTCGAGGACAAGGCCCACCAGAAGCCCGGCCGGCTTTCGGGCGGAGAGCAGCAGCGTGTGGCCGTCGCCCGGGCCCTGGTCAACGACCCGCATCTCCTCCTGGCTGACGAGCCGACAGGCAACCTGGACCGGAGGTCGGGCGAGGCCATCATGGGCCTGATCCAGGACCTCCATGTCCGGCGAGGGCTGTCCTCGATCGTGGTCACCCATAATGAAAAGATCGCCGCCTTTTGCCGGAAGGTCTATGTCATGGAGTCCGGACGGCTGAAACGTATTTGAACGGGCCGCCGTTCTATCAATGGGCAGGCATCCGGGCAGAGCTTTGTCGGCCACGCCCCGGAGCTTGGAAAAATTGCGGCGATATGGTATAAGGATAAGGAAATGAAGAAGTTAGTCTGGCTTCTGGTGCCTTTTATCCTCCCCCTGGCCTTGGCCGGCCAGGAGCGGATCGAGAAGATCGAGATCGTCGGCAACGATCGGGTCACCCGCGAGACCATTCTCTATTATCTGACCTCACGGGAAGGGGATTATTTCAACGAGGATTCGCTGCGCCAGGATTTCCGGGTGCTCTGGTCCACGGGCTTCTTTTCCAACCTGCGGATCGATGGAGAGGAGGGGTCGGCGGGCAAGGTCGTCAAGATCACAGTCGAGGAGAACCCGGTGATCAAGACGATCAACTACAAGACGGGGAAAAAGGTCAAAGAGGACGATATCATCAATAAGCTTAAGGAGAAAGACGAGTACGTCCTGCCGTATTCCTACTACAGCTCCGCCAAGGTGCAGAAGGTCAGAGACACCATCGTGGACCTGCTCCTGGAGAAGGGGCTCCATGCCGCCAAGGTCGAAGTGGAGACGGAAAGGAAGGGCAAGAACGAGGTGGAGGTCGCCTTCAAGATTGATGAAGGGCCGAAGGTTCGTGTCGGCGAGGTCCTGTTCGCGGGCAAACCCAAGCTGACCCAGGGCGAGCTGCGGCTGGCGATGAAATCGAACTGGCCGCACAGCGTCTTCGCCTGGGTGGCCGGCAAGGATGTCTACAAGGAGAACAAGCTCCAGGAGGACATCGATCACATCAAGGCCAAGTTCCAGGAGAACGGCTACATGGAGGCCACCGTCGAGTCCCCCCGGATCGAGGAGATGACCAAGCGGACGATCTTCTTTAAAAAGCAGAAGATGATGAGGATCATCTTCCCGGTGAATGCCGGCTATCGCTATTTTGTCGGAGATGTGACTGTCGAAGGCAGCAAGGCCGTCTCCCTCGACTATCTCCGGAAAATGATCAAGCTCAGGAAGGGCGAGGTCTACAGCACCAGGGCCCGGGAGAAGGCCGTCGAGGAAATCGGAGAAATCTACCGCAACGTCGGCTATCTTTACATCCAGGTCATGCCCATCGAAAGCCTCGACCCCAAGAACAAGCGCGTCAATGTGACCTACAATATCCACGAGGGTGAGGTGGCCTACCTCAACAGGCTGGAATTCAAGGGAAACAACTACACCAAAGACAAGGTCATCCGTCGCGAGATGCTCCTTCGTGAGGGGGACCGGTTCAGCCTGGCCATGTTCAAGGACAGCATCAACCGCATCAAACAGCTCGGGCTGGTGGAGTTGGAGAAAGAGCCGGACATCAAGCCCAACCCCGAAGATCCCACCAAGATCGATGCCGTCATCAGCGTGACGGAGCTCCAGCGGAACAACATCCAGTTTTCGGCCGGCTACAGCGGATATGAAGGGTTCTTTGTCATGGCGAGCTACTCGACCGTAAATTTCCTCGGCGCAGGCGAAAACCTGGAGATCACGGCCCAGTACGGAAAAAGAGTCAAGAACTACGTCTTCGGGTTCTCCGAGCCCTATGTCTTCGACCTGCCGATCACCCTCGGCTTCAACCTCTATGACCGCTACATGATCCTGCCCTATCTTTATGACCGAAAAGGCCGAGGCGCGGACTTGATCATGGGCGCCAGGATCAAGGGGTATATCCGCGGCAACCTGACTTACAGCTACGAGCTCGTCGACATCCGGGAGTCCAGCTACTCGGGAGGTTACTATCCCTACAGTGGCTATTATGGATCCGGCTACGGCCAGGGCTACAACCCGGGCTAT
Source organism: Candidatus Aminicenantota bacterium (assembly GCA_036769375.1). GTDB lineage: Bacteria > Acidobacteriota > Aminicenantia > Aminicenantales > UBA8522 > UBA8522. The sequence goes on from DAIPLF010000299.1 coordinate 2,928, forward strand.
TATCCCGGCTACGGCTACGGATACGGCAAGTATGCGGTCAGCGCCGTTATCCCGACGGTCTACCGGTCCACCGTGGACAGCCCCCTCACTCCGAGCCGGGGCACGATGGTCCTGGCTTCACTGAAATACGCCGGCGGCCCGCTGGGGGGCGAAGTTGATTTCATCAAGCCCAAGCTCGAGTTCACGTTCTGGCATCCCGCGTTGTCCAAGCAGGTTTTCGGGTTCCACGTCCTGTTCGAGTTCATCCAGCCGGCCAGCGGGTCCCAGATCCCGTTCTGGGAGAGGTTCTACCTTGGGGGAGAACGTGACATCCGCGGCTATGATATCTATTCGATCGGCCCCCGCTCGTCAGAAGGTCAGTTGATGGGGGGGATGAAAACTTTCCTCTTCAACGCCGAGTATCAGTTCCAGCTCGCCGACCCTCTCAACCTGATCCTCTTCTATGACATCGGAAACACCTATCTCCAGAGCCAGAAGGTCAACTTTAGCGACATGTTCAGCTCGGCGGGAATCGAGGCCCGCGTTTACGTCCCGGCCCTGCGGGTTCCTTTCCGGCTGATTTTAGCCTATAATAACCGTTTGATTTACCCCGGCGACACCAACCTCAATTTTCGGTTCGCCATAGGGACAACATTTTGAT
>DAIPLF010000300.1:0-3546 GCA_036769375.1 Candidatus Aminicenantota bacterium
GGAAGGGAGCCAAAAAACCTGACCAAGGGGTGGTTTTTTTTGACCCGCCCCTTGATCACCACCACCAGCACCGTCCTCGAAGCCGGGGAACGGAAATACCCGCGGAGGATTTTTTCGTCGAGAGAGGAAAGCTTCCCGCCGGCCTCCCTGTCCTCCTTGGCCGACTTTCCATCCCTGTCTTTCTCAACGGCCCTGACGACGACAAGGCGCCAGGGAGAAAAGAAAAAGGGGGCAGTCCGGGCGGTGTCGATGATATCCGCCCAGCGCGCTCCGGCCAGGTCGAACTTCTCAATATTAAACCCTTGGGCCTCAGGCGAGATAAGGGCCTGCGTGAGTCTCTGGATGAACCCTTCCGCCAGGTAATCTTCTTCGCCGTAAAAGACGTAGCCCGCTGCCAGCTTGTCCTCCTTGATCTCCCCGATCAAGGGGTCGATGACGGCCATCTCAAAATCCCTCGAGAAGCGTGCTGACCAGGCTGCGGGCGAATTTCTCGGCCACTTTGTCGATGGCCTCGGTTTCCCAGGTCTCGTAGCTTGTGCCGGCGGGCACCTCGTATTCTTCCTGATAGACAAAGGAAGGGTTGGAAAAGAGGATCTTCCTGTTGGCCAGGTCGCGCAGGACGACCTTCGCTGTCACCGTGATAGTATAGCGGTCGGCCGTATCCTGGTCGGAGAAAGCGATCGGGTTGACATTAAAGGAGGTGATCTCTCCTGCCAGCAGGGCGTCGGAGCCGGCCGATTCGCTTGTCACTTCCACCTTCCCGCGGGAGACCAACTCGCTGATAACGCTTTGGGTCAGTTTGACGTCCAGGTCGAATCGGGTGGTCAGATTCTTGAACATGGGGACGTCGACCTTCTTGATATTCGGAGGCAAAGCGCTGCCCGTTCCCCGCAAATGGTAGCCGCAGTGGACAAGGAACAGGCAGGCAAGAGCCGGACCGATCAATTTTCTTATGCTCATGGCGCTTAGACGACGAGATTGACCAGCCTGTTCTCGATACAGATGACCTTCCGGACCGGACGGCCGGCGATGAGGGAACGGATCCGTTCGAGGGCCAGGGCACGTTCTTCCATCTCGCTTTCCGTGATATCCGCATTGGCCTCGAACTTATCGCGGAGCTTGCCGTTGATCTGGACGACGACGACGATGGTCTCCTCTTTGGCCAGCTCAGGGTCGAATGACGGCCAGGGGAAGCGGGCCAGGAGCTCCCCGTGGCCCGTCCGCTGCCAAAGCTCTTCGGAAAGATGGGGGGCAAAGGGCGCAAGAAGCACGAGCATGTTTTCGAGGGCAAAGCGCAGCGCTGTCCTCCCGTCCTCGCTCTGCCGCAGCGAAACCCTCTCTTTCCGGATCAGGTTGTAGAGCTCCATGATCGAGCTGATGGCTGTATTGAGATGGAAGCGTTTACCGATATCCTCTGTCGCTTTGCGGATGGTCTGATGCGTCTTCTTGAGCAGAGCCAGGCCGGCCGACGAATCCCGGCTGATCGTCCGGGGTGCGCCCGCGCCGAACAGATCGCGTTCTTCCTCGACAATGGACCAAACCCGGTTGAGGAAGCGGAAGCTGCCTTCGATCCCGTCCTCGGCCCAGGCGAATTCCTTCTCCGGCGGCGAGGCGAAAAGAATGAACAGACGCAGGGCGTCAGCGCCGTATTCCCGGATCATCTCATCCGGGTCGACCACATTCCCCCGTGATTTCGACATGGCCGCCCCGTCCTTGGTGACCATGCCCTGGGCGAGATAGTGCGGGAAAGGTTCGTCGATCGAGGCGCAGCCCAAGTCTCTCAGCACCTTGGTGAAGAACCGGGCGTAGATCAGATGGAGGATGGCATGTTCCACCCCGCCTATATAGAGGTCGACGGGAAGCCAGTATGAAGCTTTGGCCGGGTCAAATGGAGCGTCCTTCTGGCGCGGCGATGTGTACCGGAAAAAATACCAGGAGGAATCGAAGAACGTATCCATAGTGTCCGTTTCCCGCCGGGCCCGGCCGCCGCACTTCGGGCAGGTCGTGTTCACGAACTCAGACGCCTTGTCCAGAGGAGACCCTTCCTCTCCCGTGAATTTGACATCATAGGGGAGCTCGACGGGCAGGTCTTCATAGGGGACACCCACGGCCCCGCATTTATCGCAGTAAATGACCGGGATAGGAGTCCCCCAGTAGCGCTGCCTGGAGATGCCCCAATCCCGAAGCCTGTAGGTGAGGCTTTTGCGGCCGAAACCGCGGCCTTGGGCAAAAGCAGACATCTTCTCCATCGCCTCCCGGGAGCTCAGACCGGAGAATTCTCCGGAGTTCATCAGGACGCCGTGTTCTTCGGTCGCCCCTTCCGGGGGGTTTCCGGGGGGCGGAGGGTCGGCAGGAGCGATGACTGGCCGGATCGTCAGGCCGTATTTCCGGGCGAATTCGAAATCCCGCTGATCATGGGCCGGCACCGCCATGACTGCGCCGGTGCCATAATCCATCAGAACGTAGTTGGCGATCCAGACGGGAATCTTTTCCCCCGAGAACGGGTTGACCGCCTTTTTCCCGGTGTCGATCCCTTCCTTTTCAGGTTCTTCCTGTTCCTTTCTCATCCGGCCGTCCCGGACCGCCCGGACCATTTCCTGACGCCGGCTCTCCTTTCCCGGCGCATCGGCCAGGAGCTCACGGCTGAGAGGGTGTTCCGGAGAGAGAAGCATGAAGGTAGCGCCGAAGATCGTATCAATACGGGTGGTGAACACTTCGATCGTCCGGTGGGTTCCGTCCAGAGGAAAGGCAATGTGGGCGCCTTCGCTCTCACCGATCCAATTTTTCTGCATCAACAGGACATGTTCGGGCCATTTCTCGAGGAGCTTATGTCCGTCCAGAAGCTCCTTGGCGTAAGCTGTGATCTTCAAGAACCAGTGTTCCATCTCTTTCTGCTCGACACCCGAATCGCAGCGCCAGCACGACCCGCCGGCCGCTTGCTCGTTGGCCAGGACCGTCCGGCATTGCGGGCACCAGTTGACCCAGCTTTTCTTGCGAAAGGCCAGCCCGCGCTCGAACATCTTCAGGAAAATCCACTGATTCCATTTGTAGTATTCGGGAAGGCAGGTATTGACTTCGCGGGACCAGTCGTAGCAGAAACCCAGGCTCTGCAACTGACGCTTCATGTGGGCGATGTTATCGAACGTCCAGGTTTGGGGGTGGATGCCGTGCTTGATGGCCGCGTTTTCAGCCGGCATGCCCAGGGCGTCCCAGCCGATGGGATGGAGGACATTGAGCCCCTTCATCAGGTAGAAGCGGGAGATGACGTCTCCGATGGAATAGTTGCGGACATGCCCCATATGGATCCGCCCGGAGGGGTAGGGATACATCTCCAGACAATAGTACTTTGTCAGCCGGGGATCATCGGAGGCCGCGAAAACCTGCTTCTCCGCCCAGATCTCTTGCCACTTCCTCTCGACCTCCTGGAATGGATACACGTCTTTCATCTTAGTCCGCAGCGCTCGATTAAGTCCTTGATTTGGGGTTTCTTAGCGTACCGCTCAATATTAGATTCAACCCCTGCTAAAAGTCAAGAAAAGGCTCGGG